>NZ_JAIQXU010000016.1 GCF_020166395.1 Deinococcus betulae
CCCCCTTTTTGCATAGCGTTCTTGGTACCTTCTAAGAACCGACGTGAAATTTATGGTGGCGAAGGCGTCCCAACCCGCGCAGTCTTTTAACCGCAGGTATCTCTAGAAGAAGAGGCACTGAACTACAATGAAATAATTGCTGATGCTATTGAGCAGATATTGCAACATGCAGCTGAATTCGCTTGGATTGAATGCGGTACTAAGGAGAGTATAAATAAATTACTGAAAAATCTCACGATTGATTGATAAACTTTTCCGAAATAATATCTTCCGTAGCTTGACGCAGGGATTCCCTTTCTACGTAGTCTGCCAATTGCCTGATAAGCTCAGGATCTCTTCTAGTAGGCGCAATAATCTTCTTTGGATCAACATACGGGCGGATCTTAGGTTTCAAGAAGGATAATGGAATATTCGGAATCAATCGTTCTTCCTGTTGAAGGACTAGCTCTCGCAGTGGATCTGTAGCGTGCTTCATACTTACGAACTTGCTTCTCCCTAAATTTCGGTCTTTCCGTTTTGCATACTTCAAATCAATGTGTTTAATAGCTTCTTTGGACGAAAATATACTGAGCTATCGCAATTGAGAACCTGAAGACCGTTGAGAAGCCTAATATCTTCCTGAGAACACTCGAAAAATTCCCCTTTTGCTTTATAGGCATCCTCGTCAAAGAGAATGATCATATATTGAGGAGACAAGGGGATAAAAATCTGTAAGCCTTTTGCAAGAAAGCCTAGGCATGGGTGGGTTTTGTTGTAGGCACGGAGAATCTGATTGTGACGGATAACCGGATTGTCGCTGGTCACGAACTGAGCGTCTCTTGAATGAACTAAGATAGGTCTCATTCCATCAAGCGAGATGGCAAAGTGCGACAGATGACCGATTGCAAGGTGAAAGAATCCATCGTACTGAATCCTTAATTGATCCTTGTATTCAGGGTAATTGTTATCGACAATTTGAGATACTAGATTATTGAGTGAATCATCAAGATACCGCTGTTGTCTGGGAGTGCGAAGAAGTGAGAGAATTGCAAAATATCTTATGTACAATTCTATATACGGTTCACGAAGACTTTTAGCACCATCACTAATGACGGTTCGAAATACAGAAGCGAACTCACCCTCAAAATCTTTCAATAGATTTTCAAGCTCAGGACCTTTGCCATAGAGATAAGGGGACTGACATTGATCCTTGAGGCCTATATTATATCGCCATGTTAAGTTATTTACATCTAGCTGATGAATTTGGACTCTTTTTTTTGAAGGGAGGTCAAGCCGGGTAGCGAAGTTCCTCAGATAGAATTTTGGGACATAATGATGTTTCTTATTGTCGGGCATATTTACTGAATATAAAGTGGTTTGGCCATCAGAAACCTCCATTTCGCGTTAAGCCCTGTCCAATCAGTGGCTAGGTTGCATAGCGCAACGCGACTATGCTCACAGCACGCGCCTTTCGTGATCCTGGAACGGGGCGTCAAGGGGTTATTGGGAGATGCACGGCCCAATTGCATATCTCTTCTGCCGATTCTTCGCATGGAATTCGTACTTTCGTTTTCCCTTATGGCCATCAGGACCCTAGATTGGTGCCGGAACATGCCGCCATCTGCTATTTCCGGCACGTTGAGGCCCCCTGTCCTTGGGTTTGGCAAGGCGGGTCTCCGATTCCTGTCGATCTCCACCATGCATCTGCTCGGTTGGTCCTCTCTGATCAACGTGCTCGGGCAACCTTCACCTGCCCCAGGTAAGGCGCCAGCAGCACCTTCAAGCTAGCGGACGAGTGGGGGTCACTAGTTTTCAAGCGGAGCAAAGGCAGGCCGCCACTGCGGAAGATGACGTCCTTGACCTGGTCGCGGTACTTCTGAGCGGCGGCCTCATGGCTGGCCCCATCCAGTTCGATGGCCACGAGAGGGCGGAAATCCTGCCCAGCGTCCACGATCACGAAATCCACGTGCTTGTCCCGCAGGCGGCCCAGCGTGGCCTGATGGGCCGTGCCCTTCCCCTTGATCAGGAACAGGTCGTTGAGGCGCACATTGGGAAAGACCTGATAGGAGGTGCCGGCGAGCATCTGGGTCAGGAGGTCGTACAGGGCGCGTTCACTGCGGGCGAAGAAGTACCGCTTGGCCTGAACGGGCAGGCTGGTGGGGACGGATCGGGTACTGACTCTGGAAGACTTCCCCTGGGCGGACAGCCAGCCCACCAGCACCGAGACGAGCAGGACACCGAGAATCAGCAGGACGATGGACACGGCTCCAGGGTAACGCTGCCCTGGTTCAGGTCAGATGGGTGGAGCCCCAGGCGGCTACAGACACGTCATGACCTGACACCGCTTGACATCCGCTGGGACGCTCAGCGGTCAACCGCCCCTCGCGGGCACATCATCCCCCCACCGCCCCGACCAAAGACGGTGCTGGAAACCTGCGTCGGGTCCACTTTGAGCGTGGCGGTAATGGTCGTGCGCCCAGGTTCGCGGTTGCAGACGGAGCGCAGCATGCCGCTCTGGTCAATGGTGGCGACGTCAGGGCGGCTGCTCGTCCACACCACCTTGCGGCTCACGCTGCCCGGGGCGTCTAGGAACGTTGTGTACCGCTGGAAGTACGGCCAATACCCCACGACCATCAGGTTGTCCGAATTCACGTTGACGATACGGAACTCCCGAATGACGGGTGCGCCGGGCACCGGTTGAAGGCGCGCGACGACCCGCGTGGGTTTCGCCGGCCCACAGTCATCTCGCATCACCTTGATGTTTGGGATGGTCTGTGGCTGATACCAGCGGCGGTTGATCGTCACGGTGTAGCGCTCACCAATCTTCGTCACCTTGAGCCACGCGGCCTCCGTGACCGGCCAGCCGAACTGGCTGAGCACCTGACCCCGTTCGTTTTTGACGATGAGCTCCAGGGCTGGCCGCAGCATGCCTGGACACACCACCGGAGGCGGTGGCGTGACCGGGGCAGATGACGCGTTGGCCAACACGGCGAGAATAGAGAGCAGGGCCATGCCTCACCGTAAGGGCAGGACCTGAGCGCCCGCTGATGGGCCAAAGACGAACGGGCCACTGCAGAGCGGGTCAATGATCAGCGACCCTCCACCACGGCCTGCGCCAGCGTCACGACCTTTTCGGAGTGCCCTACCAAGCGGTAGCCCAGGTGCGCGGCGGTGCGGGCGTGGTCGCGCAGCGCGCCCTCAGTGGCATGGGGAATCAGGCGCTTGACCTCGATCTCTTTTCGGGTCTCCGAGGAGAGGGGTTTGTCACCGGCCTTGCGGTGGCGCCTCTCGAGGGCGGTGGCATCGCTGGACAGCCCACTGACGCCGTCGCCGCGCAGAAGAGTGAGCGGACATGGAGCGAAGGCGCTCCAATTCAAGCGGAGCAAGATGGGGATGCGCTCGCCCCGGGCGCAGTCGAAGATGGGCAGGACGTCATGGGGGGCCGGGCCGGGTGGGGCATAGGGATAGGGGAAGGGGCGCACGGGTCAGGTGTGAGCGTCTGTTCGGTATTGAAGGGAGCCTAGACGAGGTCAGGCCCATCAGCCAGTGACCAGCATCCAGAGGGCATTGACGCACGCAAGCACCGCCGCCGCACGCATGACCCCACGGAGGTAAGCAATTCCTACCGCCCACCAGGGTTGACCCCAGCTCAGCAGTGCGAACTGGCCTACCAACCCCAGAGCGAGAAGGACGAGCTCAGGCAATCCGCTCTCCATGGCGACGGCCAGGACGACGAGGAACTGGAAACTGGTGCGGGTCATGAGCATGGACTTGTTCACCCCTGCACCGTGACTGCACTGGGGGTGACGCGTGTGGGGTGACCCCATCGGACCTGATCAAGTTCGCTGCCAGGCTCTGCTTGCCTGCGCCCCACCACTCACCCTTGCACCTCGGCCAGGACGGCCCCCAGTGCCTGCTGCGCCACCTCCAGCGTGCCCACCTGGACCTGCACCCTGGCCCCCGCCAGCGCCGGGCCCAGGGCCGCTTGCAGCGCGGGCGTTTCGGCCAGCAGCGCCGCCGGCCGGCCGAGGGGACCCACCATGGGTTTGGCGCAGGCGTTCAGGACCAGGGCGCCCAGGGCTTCTACCGTGGGCGCCTGCGCGCTCAGCGCCCACGCCCGCACGCTGCAGCCGCGCGACACGACCAGGGTCAGCCAAGCGCCGCGCCGCTGGCCCTGCGGGGTCCAGTCCAGCAGCCCGCTCGCCTGGGCCAGCGCCCAGGGTTCGCCCAGGGCCCGCAGGACCCCCACCTCGGCCACGGTGCCCGGCGCTTCGACCTGCAGGGCCTGCGCAGACGCCAGGTTGGCCTGATAGGTCTGAAAGGGGATGGCGCCCAGCGCCGGGCCCAGCCAGACGTCGGCCTTCACCGGCACCGGGCCGAAGGTGACGGAGGCGATATCACCCATGCCCTGCCCCACCTCGGCAACGAACGCCAGCAGGTCGTGCAGGTCGCCCAGCTGCCGCCGGCAATCCTGGCAGCGCCCTAGCTCGGTCAGGGTGCCGAAGGTCTGCCCGGGAAACCGATGTGGAGGGCAGTGGGCTGCGCGCGCACCACCCCGCTGCACACGGGACAGACGCCAGACTTGGCCGCCGTCCAGAGCAGGTGGGGCTGGGTCAAGGCCACGAGCTCGGCGGCCACACTGATCAGGTCGTTGAGGTCGCGCGTCACCTCGGCCAGCCGCGCCCCCGTGGCGGCGTCCGGCTGCTGGGCCGCCCACTGCCCGGCCGTGATCAAGAGGGCCCGCGCGTCCACTTCTGCCCGCGCCTGTGTCCAGGCCAGCCGCTCGCGCAGCTCGTCGTCCAGGTCGTGAACCGCTTCTCCCGCCTGTTGCAAGGTGTGGCTCGACGCGAGAAGTGAGACAGAAACCAGCGCTTAGGGCGTAACGCTGCAGAGCCATTGCCCTCTTCCTGTGATAAGTGTTCAACTTTCGTCGAGCAAGCCGGGCTCAGAAGCTGTGTTCTTCAGGCCGGTGGCGTCGATTTCCTGCGATAACATCAATGACAGCAGGCTCAGTTTGAGACGGCAGTGGATACCCACTACACGAGAGGAAATTCCTGAAAATATCGTGTAGAAGAGGGAAAATCCCCTAACTTATTTCTCTAAGCGCGGGTTCCTGTTTCACTTCTCGCGTCAGGGCGGACCATCCAGGGGCGCTGGTCAGTCCGTCAAGGGTTGGAGCCGACGCGTCACCCCCAGTGCAGTCACGGTGAGGGCATGACCACACCACGTTGGCTCGCAATGCTCGTTTTTTTCCTCATTCAAACAGTGATGCCGCTGGCAATGGCCTGGCCGCATCCTGTTCTGGTCGCTGGCGTGTATGTCGGCCTGGCGGCCCTGTTCGGCCTCATGCTCTGGATCCACTGGACGGACCTGTGCATCGGCTGGCTGCACGCCACCGTGCCCGCACTGGTGGTTAACGCCTCCATTGGCACACTGCTGATGTTCCTCAGTCTGTGATGTGTCACCTCCACACACAGCCGCTCGCCTCCGCTCAGCGGTCCCCGTACGCTGAATCCATGACCCATCCCCACCGCCCCCCAGCCCTGCCCCCGGACGATGTGCTGCTCACCTTTGACCGTGCCCGCGGCGACTTCGTGCACTTGGGGCTCCCCGTTCCCCTGCGCGCGTTCACCTGCTGGACCCGCCCCGCCACCATTCCCCTGCCCCTCGATCACACCTGGAGCGCGAGTTACAAGACGATCAGCGCGCAGTACACACCAGCTGATTTTCATCCGGACTACACGGCCACGTTTTCGCTCGCCCCACGCGGTGAAGCCATCATTTCCATCCTGAACGACCGTCTGGAGATTCAGACCGTCAAAACGGTTGGGCCGGGCACCCTCCAATCCCGCGCGGCCGACATCGCCGGGCACATTCGCACCTCTCTGCTGCGACTGCTGCGCCCCGTCGCCGTCACCATCGAGCAGCCGGGCATCGGTCCACGACTCACCGGCCACGCTGCCCACCAGTGGCTCGCCGAGCAGGCCCTGCAGGACGCGGCCCTTCTTCAGCCTCTCCTTGAAGGTCTGGGCGCGGCCGCCGATGCGAAGACCCCAATGTTGCGGCGCTCTGGTCCCAATGTCCTGGCGCTCGCCGGCACCCCGCAGCTCCTCACCGTCGTCTGCACGCCAGACGTAATCCAGGCCGCGCAGGTCGTGGCCCTCATGACGCCGCACCACGACCCGGAGACCCGGTTCAGTGGTGAGTGACGCGGCTCTGCTGCCAGTACCGCAGAAACGCGTCAATCTGCTCCAGGAACGCCACGAACGACCCCGCCTTCACCAGGTACGAGCTGGCATGCAACGTGTACGCCGCCGAGACATCTTCCCGTGCATTCGATGTGCTCAGCATCACCACCGGAATCAGCGCCAGGCGGGGGTCGGCCTTGAGCGCCGCCAGGACTTCGAAGCCGTTCATGCCCGGCATGTTGACGTCTAGCAGAATCACTTCCGGCAATTCAATAGCCATCTGGAGATAAAACAGAGCCTCCGTGCCACTCCCTTTGACGGTGAGGTGGCAGGCCGGGCACAGTTCGAGAAACGCCTCGGTCGCGAGCAGCTGGTCGTGGGGGTTGTCGTCAACAAGAAGAAACCGCTGAGGGGCCGTCATCCCTTCCAGAATAAAGCCCAGCTAAAGATGAAATGAGAGTCGGGCACAGAGAGGAGACGGGCAACAGACCGCCTAAGCCTTGAGCCCAGACCGCGTCAGGAAGTCCTGCACGAACGTCCGCATGCTATTGAACTGGTCGGGTTTGGCCAGCAGCGTCATCCGCGCCGCGGCCGCCTGATCGCGGTGCACCGCCGTCAGATCCTGCCCCCACCCGAACAGCGGGCCTTGGAATCCCTGGCGCCACGCTGGCCACCCGGCATCGCCCAGCAGCCAGGCGTTCACCAGCACCACCTGAGCTGGGTCGTGTGGCGGCCAGTCGGCCAGCGACGTGACGTGCGTCAGTTCCACCTGCGGCGCTACCTGCTGGAGCATCTGACGAAAAAGCGCAGCGTCCACCCCTTTGGGTTCAATGAGCAGGACGCGTGTAAGACCAGCAGACACCGACATGGGCCGCAGCGTACCCGCCCATCTTCTCAGTTCCCTGAGCGGCGTCTCAATGTCGAGTCACCAGACGTGAAGTGACCGGATTGTCTCCCCCTCCCCCATTTGGGGGCACCCCTGCCGCACCAGCGCCCCCTGACCCTCAGGCCTGACAGCGCGGCGGTGTCCTCTCCCCTGCCAGCGCCCCGAGGCTTCCATGAACACATCCGCTGCCCTCCTCGACATCGCCCGCCACCTCACCCCCCAGACCCCGGTGCAGGTCTTGACCCTCAGTGCCCCGGCCCAGCCACCCACGCAAGTTGCCCTCAAAGGCGAGCATGTCTGCGGCATTCAAGGCCCCGTCACTCCGTCCTGGCAAACCACCCTGCGCCACTCCGGCGTGCACCCCGCTGCCCTGCACGACGCCCAACAGCGCGCCCACTCCCTGGATGACGCGCTTGGGTCACTCATCCGCCGCGGTCAGATCACGCCCCACACCCTGCACGGCCTCGCCCGTGACCGCCTCCTGCACGCCCTGTTGCCGCTCCTCCACCAACCGGTCACGGCCACGTTGCAGCCCAGCCTGATGGACCATTGGGGCGGCACCGCCACGCCCCGTGTCCCCCTCCGGGACAGTGTGAGCGAAGTCCTGCGCCTGGATGACGCAGCACCGCCCGCGGTCCCCCTTTCCCAGGCCTACGCCGCCTCGCCAGCCCACGTCCCCGCGGGGGATGACGAGAGCTTCGACCTCATGGTCTACCGCGCCGCTCTGCAAGGGCAAACCCTGCAGACGATGGCCCAGCGCCTGCCACTCCGCTTTGACCAGCTGCGCCGCACCCTGGCGGCTTTAGAGGTGGGCGGCTACCTGTGGCCGGCCACCGGGGCCCCCACGCGGCCGATGGCGCACCCTCAGCTCCAGGTCGGCGACGTCGCCCCGGACTTCGTGCTCGCTGCCCTGGGGGGCGGCGAAGTGCGCTTATCAAGCCTGCGGGGGCAGCGGGTCTGGCTGAGCCTGAACCGGCAAAGCACCTGCGCGATCTGCAACCCCCGGCACGCGGAAGTGATCGCGGTGCAGGACCAGCTGGTGCCCCTGGGCGTGAAGACCGTCAGTGTCTGGGGGAGCGGCTTGAGCGACCTGGGGCGGGGCATTGGGAAGCAGCAGCCACCGTATGCCGTGCTGGCCGACCCGGCTGACACCACCTACGCCCGCTACGGGCTGACCTTCAGCCTGGCCGGCACGCTGGACCCCCGCAACCTGAGCACCATGTCCAAGGGCTTCCGGATGATGGGGCTCTCGGCCCTGAAGTCCGATGGAGAGCTGTTCCGGATGCCCGCGGAATTCCTGATCGGGAAAGACGGCCGGATCGAACGCGTGCATTACAGCGCCTATGGGGCGGATTTCCTGCCCATTGAAGAGGTCCTCGCCTGGGCCCGGCGCCCATGACGCTGGTCACCTATTGGCAGCGCCACATTGAGCGCCGAATCGCCCAGTACCGGATCGCCGCGCTGGGCCTGGACCAGACTGAAGACCTGTCAGACGAGGCCCTGCAGGACCTCTCGACGCTGCTTGAGCACTGGACCGAATGGCAGTACCTCTTCCCCACCCCCTTTCCAGATGTATGGCGTTTCTGGGCCACCCTGGGGGCGCCGGCGGATCAGTTGCCGGCCCTCCGCTTGACGGCCCTGCCCCCTGAAGTGACGAGCACACTCCGTCCAGGGGACCTCTACATGCTGTGGCGCGCCCTGCTGCTGACCGATCTCATTCTGATGCGGCACTGGCTCACGGGACCGGATGTCGCCCTGGGGCGCCGCACCGTGCTCAGTGGACTGCACCAGGGGCTGACGGACCGGCAAAGTCCCGTGGCCGACGTGGTCGCTCTGCTCCAGACTGCGCCGAACCTGCCCCACGAGGGGCTGCACCAGGAAGGGTGGTGGCTGGCCGAACTGCTCGCGCACACCGGGGTGGCCATCACGACCACCTCGCTCAACCGCCGGGTGCCTGGCCTGGGCTCCCGACCAGGGGCTGATTCATGACCCGCCTGCCTGCGAGCTGGGCCGGGGTGGTGGAGGGGTTAAAGCTGGCCCCAATTCCCGACGGGGTCAAGCCCCCACTCGACTTGGCGGCCCTGGCGGCCGCCCTGCAGGCCGGGGTGCGCACGCCTCAGGGCTGGGACGCGCTGCTGGCCCACGCGGCGCGGACTCCGCTCCCAGAAATCGCGCGGCAATGGCAGCGCACCCCCACGCGCGTCGAGCAAATCCGCCGTAAGGCCCGTGCCCAACTGCGCTGCGCCGCCCACGGCCGAGCGGAGGGTGACGTGCTCTGGAACTGGGCCGCCGTGCCCCAGGTGGTCGACGTGCCCGCCCAGGATCAGGTGTGGAGCCTCCTTGTGAGCGCCTTTCCTCTTCAGGCCACACCGCGCCTGGGCCTGCACACGGTCCAACTGGGGCCGGGCCGCTGGGCGCTGTATCAGGGGGACGCCCCGCACACCTTCCGGCACGCGGCTCTGCCACTCGGCGCCGCTGTTCCAGGGCCGGAGGCCGCCGCGCAATTAACGCTGACCCCAGCGCTGCTTGCCGCCGTCTGGCCCGCGCTGGGGGTGCAACAGCTCCGGAATGGACGCTACGTCAGCGCCCTGCCGCAGTGGTCCAGCGCGCACTGGGTGGAGGCCTTGCTTGCGGCCTTGCAGGACATCGGCGAACGGGCGTGGGATGAGCACCTGCTGCTCACCGCCTACCGGGCGCTGCCTGGCGCGCCGGACGTGCAGGACCACACCCTTCGACTGGCGCTGCGCCGCTCGGCCCAGGTGATTCGGGGGCCACAAGCCGGGCTCTGGGTTGCGGTGGCCCCACCCGCGCGGCAGGCTTCGTGACCACCCG
Source organism: Deinococcus betulae (assembly GCF_020166395.1). Taxonomy (NCBI): domain Bacteria; kingdom Thermotogati; phylum Deinococcota; class Deinococci; order Deinococcales; family Deinococcaceae; genus Deinococcus; species Deinococcus betulae. The sequence continues at coordinate 9,886 of NZ_JAIQXU010000016.1, forward strand.
ACTCACCACAGCGCCACGTCTTTTCACCCAGGAGACCTCCATGACAACGTCACCACTGGACGCGGCCCAGCCGCTCCTCACGCCCGACGAGTACCGCCGGGACCTCCGCGCCGTCGCCCACCGCATGGCCGAGTTTGATGCCGAGCGGCCCACCCTTCAGCTGCTCCTGATCCAAGAGCGGCTGGCCCGGCAAGACGACCCCACCCCCGACGATCTGGCCACCTGGCCGGACACGCGGCGGCAATGGGTCCGGCGCCGCCGCGCAAGGCTGTTTCAGAGCGTCCTCATCCTTGTCCTCGCCGGCGTGGCCCTCTGGTGGCTGTTCTCCTCCGACCTGGCCGGTCTCTCTTGCCTGCTGTGAGCGAACGGGCACCCTCTCCCAGCACCGGACCCCTCATGACGCCGGATTGGCTCCGCCGTCTCCAGGCCCGATTCGGTCGCGCGGTCGCCCTTGTCCCCGCCGCTGAGGGTGGACTGCTGGACTTTCACCTCAGCCCCCACCTGCTCCGCCTCCTGATTGACCACCAAGCCACCAGCCTCCCGCGCGCCGTCGCCGAGTGCGTCATGAACAGCGTGGACGCCGGCGCTGGCCGCATCGACGTCACCCTGCACACCGACCAGCATCACCGGATGCACGCCCTCACGGTTCAAGATGACGGCCGCGGCTTCACCACCCGCCAGGACGTCGAGCAGTATTTCCGCACCTTCGGCTTCGACCACGACACCGACGCTGAACGCGGCCGGCGCCAATACGGCCGGTTCGGCATCGGGCGCGCGCAGCTCTGGGCCTTCGGCGCCGTCCAGTGGCGCACCGGCCCCTTCGAGCTCGGCGTCAATACCCAAGAGCACGGCGTCGCCTTCACCTTGACAGCGGACCTGCCCCAGCAGGTCGGCACCCAAATCCACGCCACCCTCTTCAAGCACGCCCCCACCTTTACCCTTCAGGAGCATCTCGAAGACCACCTGCGCTATGTCGACGTTCCCCTCTTCCTGAATGGCGCCCAGATCAATCAGCCGCCCAGCCAGGAAACGTGGGCCTTTGAGGACGAGGACGCGTATTACGACCTGCGGCCCGGCGGCGGGGTCCACCTCTACAACCTGGGCGTCCTGATCGGCGAAGTGGACGAGAAATTTGCCGGCGGCGGCGTGATCGTCAGCAAGAAGGCCCTCCGCCTCAACTTGACCCGCACGCGCACGATTGAACGGGACGAGTTGGGCACCCGCATCCTGGCCACCATGCACCGCTTGGTGCTGGCCCACGTCAAAGCGCAGGCCAAGTTGTCTGAAGGTGAGCGGGCCTTCCTGGCCCGCGCGTATCTGAAGGGTGAAGTGGCGTGGGCCGAGGTGCAGGGCCTCAAGCTCATCACCACGGTTGACGACCGCGACCACACCCTGAGCGCCTTCGCCAATCTGGTCGCACAGCGGGGGCTGGTCGGGGCCGCCACGCGGGGCGAGGCGCTGGCGGACAAGGCCTCCCAGCACGGGCTGGCGGTGGTGCTCGCTGAGCGCACCCTCACCCGGTGGGGCGTGTCGAGCGTGACCGGATTCAAAATCGCTCTGTGCCGCGCCATTCTCCCCAACGCTGATGTCGACGAGGCCACTGTGGCCGACCAGTGGGACGCGAGGGACGCAGCCGAGCAGGACTTCTTTGAGGCCATCCAGCACGGCGTGTGGGCTGAGAACCTGGCCCAGCACGTGGATGACCGCGTGTTCCGGCACGCCCAGATTCCCCGCGGAGAGTGGACCGTTGAAGAGCGCGCCGTGCTGGCGGGCTTGCAGAAAATCGTGCCGCGCGCGGCCCAGGCGCTGCGGCTCCGGAACGGCAAGCGCAAGGTGATCCTGGGCGACAGCACGGGCGCTCAGGCCTGGACCGACGGCCGAAGCTTTATCGCCCTGGACCGGCGCCTGGTCCCGCTCGCCCAGCGAGGCTTGCCCGGCTTCACCCGCTTAGCTTTGCTGATCCTGCACGAGATGACGCACGCGCAGGAAAGCCTGGGCAGCGACGTGCACGACGCGGCCTTCTACTCGGCTTATCACGACGCGAGCCTGACGGACGTGTTCGGCCCCGCACCTCAGGACGCCCTGGACGTGTATGTCACCCGGCTACTGGACAAGCAGCTGCCGCTGAGCCGGGCCGCCCTGAGAACATCCAGCGTGCAGTACAGAGTGCGGAGCCTCCCCGACTTGCTGGCGCAGCATGGGCGGCGGGACCGTCCCTGGGCCTGCACGGTGCGGCACCACACCTGGCACGGGCGGGTGCTGATCATTCACGAGCTGCGCCGAACCGAGGAACGGCGCTGGTGGGGGCAAGCGTCTCTGGTGCGTGGCACGTTGTATGCCCAGGATGGGGCATGCCTGGGCGAGCTGGTCTTGACCGAGGAGGTGGACCTGGCCGTCTGGGTTGAAGAGTCACCGCCCAAGACCCTTCAACCAGCGCCGCCGATCCAATTGCCGAAGGCGCTGTCCAGGGCGGTGCAAGGGCGGCTGAGGGCGTATATCCAGGCAAGGACCGGCCCCGTACAGGTGCACGTCAGCTGCAAGGTGGACGGTTCAGGGCCCCGGTTTCGGGTGGGGTTGCATATTCCGTCGGCCCGAGACGCGTACTGGAGTGTCACCCCGACGCACCTCACGGCGGCGCCGACCCTGGCGGCGGCCGAGCGCTTGGCGGAGTTGGCCCAGGTGTGGCTGCACGCACAGGGCCGAGCGGCGACACCTGCTGAGCCGGAGCCGTCAGAAGCGCCACACGAGCCACCACGGCCTGACTTGGCCGGGGTCGACACCCCACCGCCCTTGTCCACAGGAGTCACTGCATGAACATGGACCCAGATGTTCGTCCCCCCGCCCACCCCACGGCGCCGGTCACCGCGTCTTCTCAGGCACAGGCCAAACTCGGCGCCACTCGGGCGCACCCTTCAGGAGGGTCTTTCATGCTCCAGCAGCTCTCTGCACTCTTTTCACGCCGCCCGCAGGCGCCTGACCCGGCTCAAGCCGCCCTGCAGGCGGCGCTGCAGGCCCTGACCTGTGCGGCCGCTGAACACACGCTGGTGAGGGGCGAACTACACGTGGACCACACGCCGTCCGGCGAGCCCCGGGTGTTGGCCGAGGCGCTGCTTCAGGATGCGCAGGGCCGCTGTCACGTGCTCACCTACGGTGAGGCAGCCACCGACTTGAGAGACACCCTTCAGACCCCAGACACGTATCAGCCTGGAGTCCTGGCCACGGGCCCGTCTCACCTGGCGTTCTGGTACACCCTCCAGTCGACCCCGGAAGGGTTGATCGCGGTCCTGAAAGACGAGCAGCCCCGGTGGACACGATGACATCGGTCGCCTTTGAGGGGGCGCGGTGACGGCCCCTGCCCCGCGCCCCATGAGGCCTGAAGCGGAGGCGGTCTTACGGGTCATGCAGCAGCGGCCGCTCGACTGGTGGTACACCCGCAATGTCGGCATTCAGGATGGCCTCACCGGCCGTGGTCGCGTCTCCATCTGTTATGTGGGCCTGGCGGTGCTGGAAGACCATGGCCTGGTCACCCACCGCTACGAGCCCGCCCCGGGTGAAACCGAGGCAGAGGCCCGGCAGGCGGTCACCGATGGGGTGGCCGCGCATGACGCGGCCCGCGCCGCCCTGCCGTGGTGGCAGCGGTGGTGGGCGCCCCCCGAGCTGGGCCGGGAGGATGAACCGCGCCGCCGCAGTCAGTACCGGCTCACCGAGAAAGGACGCGGCACCGTGATGCCCTCGCCCGTGCCAGCAAAGGCCCGGTTTCAGCTGGGCCAGCCGCTGATGCCTGTACCGGTCCCGCTGCCCGTCAACCGGTGAGCACCCGGTGGCCGTGGCCACCACCTCAAGGAGACCCATGACCCCTCATGACCAGCATGAACCCGTTCGACTCCACGACGCCATCGCGGCCGCCATGCGCCGCCGGCAGCTCAACACCGTCGGCGACTTCGCGGACGCCAGTGGCCTGTCCCGCAACGAGATCTACGCTCTCCTTCGACCAGACGCGACCCCCAGCCCCCAGACAGTGCAGACACTGAGCACAGCACTTGATCTCTCGGTCCTTGAAGTCCGGGCGTTGTTGACGCGGCCACCACATCTCCAGGTGGAGCCTCACGTCCATCCTGGTCTTCAGGCTGCGTATGACACGCATGTCGGTGTCGACACCGTGGAGATGTTTGCTGCTCGACACCAGCTCTCGCCCCTGATGGTGGCCCTGGCCCTGGAAGGCCGCGTGGTCACCCTGACGGTTGGGGATGTCACCCAGATCGCCGCCGCGCTCGGCTTCGCCCTCATCCCGTTCTTGCAGCAGATTGAGGCTGGAACCCAGGGGCCGGGTGAAGGCGCTAGGCCCTGACGTGGGCGCCGGGGCCAGACGCAGGGCACTTCGCCTTGACCGGCGATAAAGGGTGTGGTGTGCTGCACATCCAGGCGGCCGGATGGGGATCTGGTGGAGAACTCGCGCCTGGTGAGGGTCCCCGCACAGGGACCCTCTTCCATTGGTATAGGTTTGGCGAATCCTGCATACCGTGCTACACTGTGCAACATCAAAGGCGACCCATCGGTCGCCTTTCTTCATTCCAACCCTGGTCAGCGGCACCGGCATCACCGCCCATTCGGTCACCCCGGCAGCAGGCAAACTGCGCTAACGTGCAAGCCACGACCTTTGTCCGTTCAGTGCCCCGCAGACCACCGCACCCCCTGATCTGAGGAGAGACCCCAGCGTGACCCGGCGGATTCCAGCGCATTTCACGGGCGAGCAGCAGCACTTTATGACTATCGTCCGCGACACTGGTCGGCACGTCTTCCTGCGCGCCACCGCCGGCGCGGGGAAAACCACCACCCTGGTCGAAGCGGCCTGGCATCTTGGGCGAGGCGTCTACTTCGCGTACAACCGGCACGCGGTGGCAGACCTCCAAGCTCGGCTCCCGCCCCGTATGCGCGCCCTGACCCTACACGCGCACGGCTACCGCCTGCTGCACGACGTCGCCGCCGGGCCCGTGCAGCTCCAAGACGACAAAGCCCGCAAAGTCGCCGCACTGACCAGCACAGGGACGCGCAAGGTCCACAGCGCGGCCGCACGCGCCTGGAGCATCGCCCGCGAGGAGCACTGGCTGACCCCGACGGCTGACCAGGCCCAGCAACTGGCCGACCGCGCCGAGTGGGAAGGCAAACCGGAAACACTGGTGACGCTCATTCCCGCCATGCACGACACCGGGCTCCGCCTCTGGTTGGAGCAGGGCTTGGCCGACTTCACGGACATGCTCTGGTTGCCCGTCACGCAGGGCTACGGCGCTGGATCACTGCCCTTAGCGCTGGTGGATGAAGCCCAGGACTTAACCCCGCTCCGCCAGCAGTATGTGCTGCATCTGCTGGGCCTCAGGGGACCGCATGAACGACCGGGACGCCTGATCTTCGTCGGCGACAGCGACCAGGCGATTTACGTCTGGAGTGGCGCGGATAGAGAAGCCCTCAGTCGCCTGAAAACAGCCGTAGATGCCGTCGAACTGCCGCTGAGCGTGTCCTTTCGCTGCCCGCATGAGGTCGTGCGGTACGCGCGGGCGCACTCCGACTTCATTCAGCCGGCGCCAGGTGCGCAACCAGGGCGTGTTGAGCACGTCAGTGCAGCCGACGTGACTTACATCCGGGGCGATGTCGTGCTGTGCCGTACGAACGCGCCCTTAATTCGCCTGGCCCTGGAATTGATGGCCCAGCAAGTCAGCGTGGCCGTGACCGGGCGGGACCTCGCCCAGCGGCTGCGCGACGGCCTGGAGGGGACGCTGCCCGCCCAGGGCCCCTTTGCCAACGACGCCGTGACCGAGCGGGTGCGGACGTACCTGGCGCCATTGGCCGACCCCCTGGCCACCCGCTCGGCTGACGGCGATCAAGGGGCCAAGCGCGCGCTGACGGAACTCCTCGACGTCGCCCGCTGCCTGCGCTACATCGCCTGGGTGGTGTCCAGGGGCACGGGCGAGGGAACCCTTCAGGACGCGCTGGCTCTCCTCGCTCAGCTGTGCCGGGAAGACAGTGACGCCGACGTGCTGCTCACCTCTGTGCACCGCGCCAAAGGCAAAGAATGGCCGCGCGTGACCATCCTCTATCCGGAACTCATGCCCATGAGTCAGGGCGACCCGGTTGAAGAGCGTGCCGTGCAGTTCGTGGCGGTCACGCGGGCCCAGCAGGTGTTGCGGTTCGCGTACGGACAGGAGCGCTGGGCCGCGCAAGAGTTTGCCTCGCCCGGTATTCTGCCAGCAGCGGAGCTGAAAGCTCCACCTGTTGTTGCAGTCTGCCCAGCTGCTCAAGTGCCCACGGTGGGCCGTCCAACACCATTAGCACCGTCCAAGAGGCGTCAAGCTGAACCCCCTGACTTCTCTGCGCCCGGCGTGCCCCCGCTCCCTGCACAGAAACCGGCAGTCGTGCAGCTCGTAGACCCCCGGCGAGCCTGGCCCCTGCTGGGCGGAGAGACCCCTATTCCACTGGCCCTGCTCCAAGAACGCCTCCAAGCACTGGCCGAGGAAGAGCGCGCCCTGTTCCGCTGCTGGGCCGGCGACAGCTTGCACCTCCTGGATGGGGTACAGGCCCCCTTCGTGGGCATCCACCTCGCGCACCTGGAGTTGTACGAACGCGCGGCTCGGCAGGCGCGGGTCGCGGTGCCGACGAAGCCGGGGACCGGCATCGTCCTGTGCGTGTACGAAGGGCCTCTGCTGCGTCTGCGGCTGGCCCGAAAGATTCGAGTGACCAGCCGCGCCATTCGCCTGGCCCTGGGCGAACAGGAATACAAATTTGACCGCGCGAGCGGGGAACTGGTAGACGGGGCCGCGCCCCTGACGCCCTTTATCTGGCCCGCCGATCTCCGGCGCCTGCAGGCTGGCTAGCTGGCTGGCCCGCTCACCCGCCACAATGCCGGGATGACCGGGGACGAGATGGAGATCATCGAGGTGCTGGAAGTGGACGGGGCGCTGGCCAGCGTGCGGCGCCCTGACACGCGTCTCGAAGTCTGGGCGCTGGTCAAGCTGCCCAGCGGCGTGGTGCCGGGCGACCGGGGTGCAGTCCTGATGGAGGTGCGCCTGTAGATCGAAGACGACGTGCGGCGGGCGCCGCTGTTGCCGGTCAGCGGCGCCGAGCGTCAGATACTCCGCAGGCTCCTGCGCGGCACGGACCACATGCATGAGACTGTGGACGCCCTGCGAGCAAGCTTGACAGAAGGCTACCTGGACCCAGCAGACCGTGAAGGTGCTCTACGGCCTCATCAAAGAGCGGCTCAAGCGCCTCTCGGACCGGGGTAGGCCGCTGCCAGGCAATCTTGTGCAGGTCTATTACCGCCTACGACTAGGGGGTGTTTTAAGGAAGCTGCTACCAAGTGCAAAGTGAAATGTTTTCACAAGCAGGGACCTGAGAAAGTACCTGCTTCAAGCAGTGTCGGCACTTTCTTCAAGTGCTGCTTGGGCATTTCTGGAAGCAGACCAGGTGGCAAGTGGCTTGCCAGGCCCGAAGTGCCATCGCTCTTGGCCTATCCGGTCCTTCCAACTTTTGAAGTGAATCATCGCCTGCCGCGTCCTACAGGAGAAATTCGTCACTTCGCGTTTCTTCAAACACCCCATTTTGTCGCAACTCGGCCTGGACGCCCACTTCCACGAATTGCACACTATACCGTCCAGTCCGCTGAATTTCGGCCTCAAAGCCGTTTAAAACTGTCCGGACCATTGGAAGGATCTCCGGTCGTCAGTTAGACCATCACAGCTGCGTCAAGGCATCTGTGGGCCGGCCTCGGGGAGTGCTTCGGCGCTGTCGAGGCTGTCGAGCAGCAGGGTCATCACCCGCTCCAATGCCTGAGGGGACGCTGGGTGCAGAGCGCTAAACCGCACCTCCCATTCATTCTTCCGGTCCCCGGCCCGGGCTGGATCCTCTAACTGTCGGAAGACCTCCAGCAGTTCACGGCACCGCGCTGGCTGGTCAAACGGAGGAATGGCCGGAATGACCGATTTATTCAGTGAGAGTGTGCCATCGCTATAGAGGTACATCAGGCTCTGTGAGGAAGCCGGATGACGGAGCTGAACGGAACCCATCTTCTGGCCCCGGCCCCACTTCACCTCTACTTGCCGGGCAGCCGCCACGTCCAGCAGGCGATGCATCAGAGTGAGCCCCACCAACTCACCACGCTCAGTCAGCTGCGCCGCCAGTCGCGCCTGCGTCCAGACCTCGCCCGGCTTCGAGCTGGCGGTAAGGCCTGGTTTGCGGTCCTGCGCCCTCACGCTCTGTCCCACCACCTGCGGGACCAGCACCTGCGCGCCGCCTCCACGGAACTGCCGCACCTCGACGCCCAGCACCTCGATCTGCGCGAACGCCCCATTCAAGAACTCGATCACCCGCCGCAACTCCGGTGGGATGAGGTCCGCCACGAACAGCAGCCGCAGGCGACCCTCGCTCAGGTTCTCCTCGGCCCGTGCCCAGAAAGTCTCCACGTCGCCATCCCAGATGGACTGCACTTCCTGCACCGGATCGAGTCCCTGCGCGGCGCAGCGGCCCTCGAAGGCCGCCCGCAGCCGCGAGCCCGGCCAGTACCTGCTGGCGTGCGCTGCGTAATCCAGCATCTGCCCAATGACCTCGCGCCGAATGCGGGTATCGGTGCTGCGCTTGACCTCAATCAGGGTGGGGCGCGCGTCCTGATCCAGAAACAGGTGATCAAGCGCCCAGCGGCCCACACCGTCCAGCTGGTCGGGCACGGCAATCTCTGCCTCGATCAGCAGCCAGCGGCGGGGCGAGCCAGCGTCGATCTGCTCGCCGGCTAAGAGCGCCGGGTGGGCGCTCAGCAGGTCCTGCAGGATGGCTTCGGAGTCGTAACGTTCCTCGCGCATCTGGGTAAGTTGCCCTCCCTGAACCTGGTAGACGATGCCGTTCACCCGATCAGCATAAACATCAAGTAACAAGGGGGGGTTTTAAGGAAGCGGCTACGAAACGCGAAGTGACGAATTTCTCCTGTAGGACGCGGCAGGCGATGATTCACTTCAAAAGTTGGAAGTACCGAATAGGCCAAGAGCGATGGCACTGCGGGCTTGGCAAGCCACTTGCCACTTGGTCTGCCTCCAGAAATGCCCAAGCAGCACTTGGAGAAAGTGCCGACACTGCTTGAAGCAGGTACTTTCTCAGGTCCCTGCTTGTGAAAACATTTCACTTTGCACTTGGTAGCAGCTTCCTTAAAACACCCCCTATTTGGCGAGCGCTCAGAAGACGTGTTGGCGGCGCTGCTGAGTTTGCAGGCCTTCGCACAAGGGGAAGACCGCCTGGGTATGCTCCTCGCCCGTTGGCACCCTTACAGCGAGGGGCGTCCTGAGCGGCCCGCTCAACCCTTGTGGGCGTTGGCGCAGTACGAAGCTCTCACCGGTGATGTCCGACCTCCTGAGCAGTCGCCTCACTGAGCTGGGCTGCCGAGTGCGGAGGTGATAGGTCGCTGCTAACTACCCTTCAAAACGGACTATAGGCAACAGAAAGTCGGCTCCTGTACGGTGTTTCTGCGTTGAAAACCCCTGGGAGCCGACCACCTCACGATACCTTGCAGACCGCCTTGCGGTCTGTTTTTCCGCTGGACGCTCGCCGTCTTCACGGCACTGATTTCAGGCGCGTATCGTCGTCCTGTACCGCTTGAAGATGCGCATGCCGCACTCCCAGGATCGTTGACGACTCGGGATCAGCGGCTGTGCCGGTTCGTCCAGTTCCCGTTTCCTGAGGCGCTGTTCCCCCGATTCGCCTTGTCCTTCCTCTCGACCGGTCCAGTTGACCTTATTCTCGACCACACCAACTGGAAACTTGGCCAGCGAGACGTCAATATTCTCCTGCTCTCTGCCGTGTGGAACGGGTTCAGCTTGCCCCGATGTGGACCTTGCTCCCGCACGGTGGGGCCAGTCGTTCCTGGACACGGGAAGCGCTTGTAGAGCGCTTCCTGAAGCGCTGTCCAGATCGGGAGATCCGGTGTCTGCTCGCGGATTGTGAATTCATTGGGCAGCACTGGTTTCGATCTGACTACCAGTCAAAACTCCTGACAGCCATGGAAAAGTCGGCTCGTGTAGCGTGTTTTCTGCGATGAAGACACGACCCTCACGATACCTTGCAGACTGCCTTGCGGTCTGCGTTTCCTATTGACGCCCGTCGTCTTGAGGTGTTGGCGGCCCTGATCCTCGCGATGATTCAGGCGCGCAGCGTCGTCCTGTACACCCTCAAGACCCATGTGCCGCTTCCTGGCTCGCTGGAGACGCGATACCAGCGGTTGCGACGCTTTGTCCGCTTTGACGTCCCCGATCACCTGTTTGTGCGCTTTGCTTTGTCATTCCTCCTAGACGGCGAGCTGCACCTGATTCTGGACCGGACCAACTGGAAGCTGGGCCAGCAGGGGATCAATATTCTTCTCCTGTCCGCCGTCTGGGACGGGTTTAGTCTGCCGCTGCTGTGGACCCTGCTCCCCCACGGGGGGAGCAGTTCGCAACAGGTGCGCGAAGCGCTCCTGACCCGATTTGCCCTGAGCGACGCATCGGAAGCCTGCTGGCGGACCGGGAGTTCATCGGCAAAACATGGTTCACCTTTCTGGATGGGCACGGCATTACCCCCTGTATCCGCCTCCCGGCCACCGCCACCATCGGGACCGGCAACCTGCCGGTCTGGGCGTGCTTCAAAAAACTCCAGACCGGCGAGATTCGCCGCTGGCACCGCCGGATGGTCGTCTACGGCGTGTCCTTGCGCCTGTGTGCCACGAAGAATGCCGCTGGCGACGTCCTGTACCTCGCCTACCGAGGCCACGCTTCAGTGAACTTGCGCCGTTATGCGCAGCGCTGGCAGGCGGAAAACCTGCACTCTGCTTTGAAAACCAGAGGCTTCAATCTGGAAGACACCGGTCTGACGCAAGCGGAGCGCGTGTCGACATTGCTCACCTGCGTGTCCGCCGCCTTGATCTGGGCCTGCGTCACCGGCCAGCTGCTGGCCGCCAAGCAGCTCGTGAAACGCAAGAAACACGGACACCGTGTGGTGTCCGTGTTCCGACTGGGCCTCGACCATCTTCAAGATCTCCTGCTCCACCCCTCGCCTTCGTCCTGGCGCGCCCTTCACGCCCTCATGCCCAGTTTTGACTGGTAGTCAGGGTGCAGCGGCTTGCTGCCGAGAGTGAAAGCGGTGAGGACGTAGCTTTGCTGCTGGCTGCCGTAGTTGTTCCGTAGTTGCCAAGCAAAGAATCCGCCGTGCGGCGGACTCTTGGGGAAGCAGTCGGAAAACAGTTATCAGGAGTGTGGTGCAACGGATGGAATGAGTCTTGTCACTCCAATCCACTCTGGCGGACGAATAATTTGAAATTCCGCCTCTACTGGAACAGATAGTTCAGAAGGAATCCAGTTTGTCCAGTTTATACCCTCATACTGGCTTAGCTGTTCAACATTAAGGCTGATTAGATAGCCCATCTTTGAGAAGTTTTTCCATGAGGCCAATGCAACATCCAAGAAGCTTTCCAAAGACATAATTACGGAATCTAAGTCTCCGTACCCGCCAGCTACATACCCTTGAGTGAATTGGCTGTCATCGAGATTTGCGTCGCATTGATAGGTCAGATAGCGTAGATATACTGAATAATCACCATTTGATTTGTGGATTTCCGTTGCTCTCGGCGTTCTGGCATCTTCATCAAATCGGAGATCAACGCATAGTATCCCGCTACGCCTTCCTAGATATCTTGTGAAGTCATCTGCATCCATGTCATAAACCTAAGCGGCTTCTCATTAAATTTAGCACCCACCCGTCGCAATCTTGATAAGACCATCCTTGCCATCTTGGGATTTGGGGAATTTAACATTGTAGTGAGGGAAAGTACTATCAGCACCGGCAGGGTGAACTAGACCATTCTGAGCAAGCTGGCCCGTAATCAAACCACGTGTAGGATCAGTATTGATACCAATCAAATCACCGCGATAAGTAGGGAATTTGAAAATACTATCTTCCATACCAAATTGAGTAGGTAATGGCCTAGCACCCGGAATCGCATTGAGAATTTGTCGTGCCTGAGCAGGGTTGCTAACAGTGACAGTTCCTCCGTTACGAATCGTTTCAACATATTGGGCCACCCGCTCAGGCGTAAGTGGGGCGGTAGGTCTAAAAGTTGTGGGAACTGGAACATTGTAGCTAGTTCCGCCTGCATTATGCACCAACCAGCCGTCCTGCCCAACGTAATACGTATGCGCCTCGCTGACGGTGAGGTTGAACATCTCCTGGGTCTTTTGAACGTTGATGACGTTGGCAACAAGCCCAACCGTGCCATCAGCCTGCTTGATCTGATCACCAATTTTGAGGTGACCGGCGCCAACCCACTGGTCACTGAGGTCCTCATGCCCCTCCGACTTAGGCCGGGCCTGAGTATCCGAGCGCTCCGTGACGTAGAAGGGATGCTCTGGCGTCGTTTCAATGTATTCCAGCTTGTGGCTCTGGTCTGGGTCGGTCAGCGTCAGGTATGTGATCGCTGGATCAACGTTCTTGTGGACGGCGGTGATCGGGTAGTAGCCGTTTTCTCCAGTCTGCTCGTTGAACGCCAAGACTGGCGTGCCAATCGTCAACGCCGAAATCGCTACCAGACCAGACAATGTCTGAACAGGAGTCGAGGGTGAGAATGAGTTGATGCTAGCAGCAAGATTACGACAGGTTCTTCCAGCAGCAATATCATCAAACCTACGGCGAATCAGTTCTGAAAGGGAGCGAGCGACTCTTGCCGTATTCACCGTGAGTTCCCCCAGGCGACCCGCCCGAATAAACTTCACACCACTGTTAATAGCCTTAAAGACAAGTAAAGCGTCTGCGGGAAGTGTAGCGAAGACAAAGAGAGTCTCCTTCAATTGATCCTCATACTGGTCTTGATAGTAGTAGGCAGCGGCTGTTGCTAGCAGAGCCTCTTTCATCAGCTCTCTTCCCTCTACATTTCTACTGCCTAGAACGCGAATGTTCTGGGCCATACTTAAGATGGTGGAGGTCGCCGTCTTCGTCGCCGCAGTCAGAGCTTTAACATTTAGCCCGAAGCCTCCACGTGTCGCCGCTTCTGTTTTATCAAGAAGTATCTCAAGTCCTGTATAAAATACCAGACGATCCGCAGGTGACATGGCTTTGTTGGTCCAACTCACGATGTCATTGACAGCGTCCCACACTTCCCTCATCGCCGGTTTGCCCTGTTCATCAAAGAAAATTATATTTTTAGCTTTTTTGAGAATCGTCTGCGCCATTTTATCCGCAGCTTCTTCTTGTTCAGCCAATTGTCGCCTCAGTTGTGCTTCATTGGCAAGTGCGAATTGAGCGAGACCCGCTTCAAAACCGTAGGCAGAAATGTAATCTGCCGGGCTAAAGGTTTGAGACAATGATTCAACCGCATAGATAGGATGCTCATACCCCTGACCATCATCAAAATCGCTATCTATGTCGGCCACCAGAATATCTGTCGATCTGTCGCCAGAAGATTGAGGTGGAGTAACTGATTGATCAGTTGATTTTACAATTTGTTTTTCGTTTTGATTTGAACCAACTCGGACTTCTTCAAGAATACCCTTCTGTTCAACAGGGGGGCGAATTTGACTTGGGTTGACCAAGTTTGGGAGACTGGGTGTAAGAATATTATTAGGCTGAATTTTGAGTTGTTCGCTTAACGAAACAATTGGCGCAGATAGTGCCACTACCTGCCGAGGCACTGCGAATGGTTGGACACCCATCCAATAGTAGCCATCCAAGCTCGTATCTATCAGTGAAACGCTTGCAGACTGCGTTCTAAGTTCGTTCGTTCGGTAAGTGTCGACGCTAGAGCAGGGCTGAGACTTGCAGCTGTAGACGAAGGCACCAGCTCCACTGAGAATCAATTGAATTTTACCAGCTGCGTAGGTGAGGCTGCTCCAATCTCTAAAAACGGCATGCTGCCTTTTTTCAGCATCTGTCGTTCCGGAGTCTTCACTAATTTGAGCCGTACTTGTGAGAATAAGATTTCCAAAGGGATCATATCTAAAATCATTATAGCGGGCATCTACACTATTCTGAAACTGTGGGAAGAGGTTATTTCCCGTTTTATAGAATTGGGTCACCCGTCCATCAGCATCATACCGTTTGAAGAAATTTGACTCCTGACGAACAGCAGTACCACCGATAGCCAATCTATTGCCTCTGGAATCCAATTTATAGGCGATAAATGACTGATCAGGGTATTCAGTCGTCAGTAAATCGCCATCCAATGTGTAAGTATTCTTACTGACCTCACGCATTTGGCCACGCGCCCTCACAGTTTCAAAGTTGGCCCCCTGTTGGTCATACCAATAGTCTTGCTGAACTGTTGTATTTGAGCCATAGAGGTTATAATCGTAGACCGTTTTAATAGGCTCTTCAGGTTTTACGAAAATGCCGTCAGATGTATGATTGAGTGTTTCCGATTCTGCCAGGGCACTAGAAATCCCATTTTTACCATAGACAAATCGACCAGTATTTTTGCGCTTGTACTCCAGTCTACCTATATAATCATGATAACTTACAGAAGAAACGATTGTGCTTTCATACTGCCTATTGCCGCCAACCGTTATTTTAATTTCTTGAGAGTATGCAGATTCATTATCTTGCGTAAATCGAGCTTTCACCGTGCCGTCTTGAAGATATTCAGTGTAAATAGTGCCAGGCGACGGACTCCTGAAACTACCATCACTGTCGTAGACTTCTATCTCTCTTCCCAAATTATCATATTTTCTTACCGTCCTAAAGCCTAAAACTTTTGAACTGTCTCCAGTTCCACTGTGTCTTAGACGCCCATCAAGATAATATGTATAAAATTGATTTCTATTAGCTGTACCATTGCTTTTATCCTGCATTGGCATATCGGCGGAATCTAGCTTAGGGAGACCTTTCTCTTCGGTATCCGAGCTCTTAATTAAATCTCTCGGATTGTATTCTGTTTTGGTAGCCGAATCACTTGAGGCTAAAGCAATTCCCTCGCCGCCCCCATGCCAATTTAAATAATTTCCAATTAACTCACTCCGATAACGGACATCTATCTTTTTAGTCTGTAATATTTCCTTGTTGCTCACACTATATTGAAATGCGAATAGATTCTGTTTGATATCTAAATCAATAGCGGTTTTACTATCTGATTGAGCTGGTGTGTCCCAGGAGCTAATCAAGTTACCGTTCTGGTCATAACTCCAAAATGACCAGTAGGCAGGAGTCATAGACCAAGCCTTCTTCTGCTGCTGAATCTTGTAAATCTCAGAGCTACCATTAAACTGCCTAAAATACTTTTGTCCAGCACCGTTGAAGGAAGTATATTTTGTATATTCCCAAGCCCCTTGAGGCCCATAAAGGACTTCGCTGGTCTGAAGTCCGCGTGCATCGTAAGTCAGGCCTTGAGCGTTACCTTTTTTCGGACGAACACTGGGATCATAGGGATCTGTAGCGCTTGAATTTGAGAGGAGATTGCCCTCATAACTATAATTGGTTTTAATGACCGGTAGTCCATCAAGACGGTAAGTGGTGATTTTCCAATTGGTGCTTGTCTGGTTTCCTACTCTGGGCCTGCTTTCGCTAATGATTTTTCCAAGAGTATTATAGTTATATTCAGTAATCAAGCCGTTTTCTGATTTAGCAATCAGGTTTCCGACAGCGTCATACTGATAACTACTCACCAGACCATCTTTCAATCCAGCCGCCTGATCTACTGCATTACCACTTCGTGACTTTTGATGTCTCTTGATCAGGCGTCCAGCCCAGTCATATTCCATACTCGTTGGAAAGCCTTGAGCATCAACAGTTTCTACGATTTGCCCATTGCTATGATAGGAATGCGTAACAGTTGCAGCATTGCCATTTTGATCTTTCGGGAGAGTAATTTTGGTAGGCTGACCAGCGAAGTTATATTCATAAGCTGTCACAGAGCCTTTGTCTAGGCCTGCCTCGACATCCATATGAGCGCGATAAATTTTCTGTGGAAATATTCTGGAACCGTAATCACGGTATTCTGTAACGACAGAATTATCCCCGAAGTTATTCCCCGGTTCCGATATTGACTGTAGCAATCCATCTGCAGTATAGGTGTAGGATTTAACTGTAACTCCCCGCTCGTCAACCTCGGCAGTCGGGCCAAACACACCGTATTGCACACTCTTACTATTTCCACGTCCATCAACAGTTTGAACGATATTATCAAGAGCATCATAAGCATTTAGGACAACGGTTCGATCAAAACCTTGATGGCTCTGTGACCACTGGGGCTCATGCTTCTGCCAAACCTCACGATCAGTCTTGATAATATGTCCAGAATTATCGTAAGCTAATTTTGTTTCATAGCCTTCAGGATCCAAAGTTCTAACCGGGCGACCTTCGGAATCATAAAACGTTTTCGTCCATGCGACAACGGCATTCTCAGGAAGGGTCATAGATTGGGGCGTAACGTCAGATCCACTGAGTAGAACACCTTTGGATTTTTGATTATTTAATTCATCATATTCAAAAACTTCAAAAGGCCGTCTGCCGTCGATATAGAGGTTGTACTGGTTGGCTAACGGAGTTGACAGCAACTTGGGAGCAAGCTTGCTAATAAGATTTCCGCTACTATCATATTTTAAGTATGTACTTCGACTTGATTCATTTGTGCTATTCATCACCAATCTACTATCAGTGATCTTAACTGGTCGGTCATAGGCATCAAAGTAAGTCCGGGTAATCCCTGTAGGAGTCTCTGTCAAATATTCTCTACCAAAAGAATCATTATTATGTTTTACGGTAGATGTTTTACCATCATTGTTTATTACGCTTTCTTCGCTGATTTGACCGGTTTGATCATAAGAAATCAATTTATTAGTTGAATCAGGTAGAATTAATCTGATAGTTCGATCTAGCGTATCATAGTCAGTGGAAGTGATGAAACTACCATCTACTGTTGACCTGACCTGACGTCCATATTTATCGTATTCATATTCACTTTTATAGTGGATGGCCTCTAAATTAAGTGTATTGGGGGTAGCGACACCTTTTTTAACTCCGACAATACGACCGAGTTTGTTTTCACTTACTCCATATTCGTACACCGTTAAGTTAGACGCCGTCCCATTCCATTCAGCTTGAATCTCCCCACTATCATGATAGATCCATTGACGTGCCAAGAGCTGCGGCCACGGCCCACTGGTCGGCTGTTCCCAAATAGCCTCCCAAACACGCTGACCAAAGCCATTGTAGCTGTACCAAGTATGTCGAACGGCCTTGTCACTCTCGGCACCACGCCACTTATAGACGTAAGCTTCAGGTTCATATGTGAAGACGACATTTCCGTATTCGTCGTAGAGATAGCCCGTCCCAACGCCATCCTTGTCCAGAAAAACAACTTGGTCAGGATATATTTTAACTTTTCTTCTCGCGTCGTAATGAGGCGTAAAATTAGTACTTGGGTAGACGATTTCCCCTGTTTTTACTCCACTATTGTAGCCATAACCTACATTTTTATACGGTTTACCGTCTACATATAAAACAGTGTTGGTTGTGCGCCCATGAATGTCAATTCCAGTGTGAAAACTGCTTTTTAATTTATTGCCAGAATAAGTGTTCTCAGCAATGATCCGATTGGCTTTGAACACAACCTCTCTTGTATCGACACTCTCATGAGGAACGTATTCATATAATTTTTTATTTTCCTCATAGTTGTACGTGGCATCAGTTGCCACTTCCAGATTTGAGAGTCCTTGACCTTCAGCTGCATCCTGTTTAATTGACTTAACCTGATTGTCGTCGTCATATTCGTATCGAGTGATCCGCGTGTAACCTGTCGGTGGAGGATCCGACCAATTGGCGTCTGACTTATATTCAGCGAATGTTTTTAAGTTCCCGTGGGAATCGTATGTGTTTTGTATCTGCTTGCCACCAGGCAGAGTTTGAGCAACAACACGCCCAGCAGCGTCATAATAGGTGCGAGTATTCTCGCCTTTCCCATAGCCGTTCCGTGGATCAAGATCTACTTTCGTTATGGGATTAAAATTTCTTACGCTTTTATTGCGTAGCCAGCCGTTGGCGGTGAATTGAAAAACAGTGACTTTATCACCCTGTTCTTGAATAACCTGCAGTCCATCTGTTTCGGCGGACGCACTGTATGTAAAAGTAAGATTAGGCTCGCTTTCGGTCTCGGCACGAATGACACGATTTTGGTTGTCGTAAAAGTAAGTGGTTGATTTCCCACCATCAACACCTAGACCGCCTTCGTTATGGCTTTCCAGGACAGGTCTCACAACACTGCGGAGTAATATTTCCTTGTTATTTCCAAGGATATAACTCAGATCAAACCAGCGTCCAATCATTTTGCCATGTCCATCGAAAGTACGATGAACCATATAAGAGACCACACGCTGATTACCGATGATCTCATAAGCATACTCAATGCGCCGACGCCAGCTTCCAGAATCAGCTGCGTCCTGAAGCAGCATATTGACAGCGATCAGTGTTCCTAATCCTTCATCCCATTGATATGTGGTGACCCGCCCCCAACGGTCTTGCACTTTACTCAGATGACCGTTGCCGGAAGATGTATAAGTGAATTCCGTTTTTGGAACATCTGCTCCTAGACCATCTGCACTCTTCTTCTCTTTAGCTCCACTATATTGCTCAAAAAGAGATTGTGTAAAATCAGCATATTCTCCGTCATCATAAAATGTAGTTCTTTTCCCGTCTCGGTCGTATTGATGAGCAATAAGACGACCATTAGGGAGGCGGTACGTGACGAGCCATTTTTCATCTATTCGAGTTCCAGCAAATGGCTTACTACGATAAAAGCTAACCGACTTTAAGACTTTTTCATAGCGCTTAAAGATCCAACTCGGACTGCTAGATAGGTCAATACTTGACACTGTACATTGAGTCGGATAATCCATAAGCTGAAGCGAGACATTTTCATTAGATAATTCTGGGGCCGCCGTACCACGCTGCTGGATGAATTCCTGAAAATTCTTTGCTCCACTCACAACATGAATTTCAACACTTCGTGTTCCCGAAGCATTCTTAACAAAGCCAATCAGATCAGGTCGACCATCTCGATCCCAATCATTAATATCAAGATCCCAATTGTCACTCAACGCAGGCAAGGCAGTAACGGTTTGTACCAGAAACTTTTTGAATCCATCTGCGCCCGAGAGGATGTGGACTTCCACTTTTCCCAGGGACGCGTTTCTCACAAGCGCAACGAGGTCGGCAGTGCCGTCACGATCCCAGTCGGTAAAGCGAATAGTTGTGGACGGGGGTAAAGGACCGAGGCCTGTACCCGTTTGCAAGAGAAAATCGGAAAATTTACTTTTACCGTCAAGGATGTGGACTTCAACGCTGTTGGTCCCCGTATTGCTGAGTGGGGTGCCGGCGATATCCAGAATGCCGTCCCCGTTCCAGTCAATAATATTAAAATTCCAATTTGCAATTGGCAGCGCAGTGGCCACATTTAAAATATAGGTCTGAAAATTTGACGCTCCAGAAGCAATATGCACTTCAGTCTTGTTGCTCTGCGTTCCGGTACGCTGAATTTTAATTAAATCAGGGAGGCCATCCCTATCCCAATCAGCCAGACGATAGACTTGATTGGCATCCAGATGCATGACTGTGCCCGTCTGGTTGAGATGAGATGTATAATTCTTTTCTCCATCTAAAACATGGACTTCAGTTCGGTTCGTACCCGAATTTTGTTTGACAAAGTAGGCGATGTCAATTCCCCGATCTGTACAGAGCGCCGCCTGACCGCTGGCGACCACGCGTTCATACAGTTCCTGACCGCCGTCTCCAGTGCCCACGCTCCATTCGCGAGGTTGAGCAGGGTTGTCACTATTAAAGCCGTAGAGCCGCAGGAGGCTTGTGGTCTGTGTCTTAGGTGACGGGGTAATCGTGCTACTGGCACTTTGCGTCGCAGTGCCATTGGTTGTTCCCGTCGACATCGGCTGCGGCCCTACAGGATCGTTACATGGTTTTCCCGGCTGGCAAGGTGTCACTGGCGGATCAATGGTCCCACCACTCCCAGTGCCACCAGTGCTACCACTTCCAGTCCCGCCGGACCCGGCCACTGTTCCTGAAGGCAGCAAATTGTTCCAGTTCAACGTGGCCGTTTCAACATAGGCGTTACCAGTCGCCACGTTAACCGCGTCACTGATGTCACCGAATGAGGGATCATTGAAGGCGGCAAAACTCGCGGGCAAGCCGGTTACGCCTGGGCCGGCCCGTACGAAGATCTGGGGTGCGGCCAAGGCCACCACGCCAGGCAGATGGGTTGTCGTCAGGAAGAGCAGCGCGAGGAGAGCCCCGCCGTAGCGGCGGGGAATGGATGATGAAACATGAGATCGTCGTTTGCGTATCGTCATACTTCTCACCCATAGCACAAGCGTGGAAGTTGCGTTGCCTGATTTGCCCATTTCATGGGGCAGCGCTGGACAGACCATCCCTCTGACACAGTGGTTTTAGCCCGGTAGGCTGGCGAGCTGTGTTTGACCGGAGGCTATACCGCCACCGGTTCCCCTTGAGCGCCATTGGAGTGGTCTGCCCCATTACTCCACTGTGCCCTGAACCCTCAAGCGGCTGGGTGACTACGAATGAGGTCTTGACTCTCACCATCGCCCAAATCGGCGGTAGGGCTCGGTACGTGTAGTGTCCGCGTCCGTCAAGCACGAGGAGAACACCACCTGGGTGTGCTCCTTGCCCGTTGGCACCCTTACAGCGAGGGGCGTCCTGAGCAGCCCGCTCGACCCTTGTGGGCACTGATGTCTGACCTCCTGAACGGTCGCCTCACTGAGCTGAGTTGCTGAGTGCGGAGGCAGTGGGTCGGCTTCAGAGAGGCACACTGGTCGTCCACAGTTCAAAGGTGAAACGGCCGTCGTTCCATTCCAATAAGCCGTCCTGCAGCACATAGGGCCAGTCCTCAGGCGTAACTGGGGAGGCCCAGGGCTGCTGCTGAAAGGCGAGGTGGACATTGAACCCACCGTGCATAGGAGAAATTCGCCTGATGGTATACGCGCCCGTCATCTGCACGCGTGCGGGAAACCCTTCGTCATCCCAGCCCCCACCTGCTTCCGAGAGGTCTGTCACCATCTCCTCTGCACCTTGCTGGAGACAGGACAGAACCTCAGGCCAGTGGCTGCTGAGGAAATGGCGATCCTCTGCGGACAGCTTCTCAAGGTCAGCCACCCTGTTTAAGGGCTCAAGTTCAACGGGATGAAGCTGAAGCCGGGTCAGGGCACTCTGAGGTTCGAGGTCAGGCGCCATGTGGTCGTGTTGGCTTGCAGGGTCCCACAGAAGGGTCAGCAGGTAACGGCGGTAAACCACCTGGCGACCATCGTCCAGGGACAGCAATTGGCAGATTTCAGTCTCAATCCAGACGGTGTTGGGCGCATGGGTGGCCCAGGAGAAGACCTGCCGACCGATGAAGTACGGCATGGGTTCGACATTTGGCATCTGGTCGCCGAAGACGCGCTGAATGCAGATTTCAATGGCCCCGCGTTGCTGCTGCGCCAAGTCTTTCAGGTTGGCATCGTCCAGCGGAAACGTGACGGTGTGATTGGCCCACGCTGGAGCCGGGCACCAGAACGACGGGGAGTCCAGAGTCACAGATCGAGTATGCCCTGAGATTCGAGCCCTGAGGAAAGGAGTTTCGACTTCATGGGCTTAGGAGACCGTTTCAGAAGGAATGAGCTCTCTCCCGAAGATCATCCGCGTCGCTCACGTTTGCCAATCTCGTCTAAGAACACTGTCCTCTACGACAATTTTGCGGCAATCGTCTAGTCAGACCAACTCCGTTCAGCCGCTTGAAGTTGAGCGCTCTCATCCCTTGAGACGTCGTCATAGGGGTGCGACACACTTGGGGAATTCTGTCCACAGGCTGTGGCCGTTAACTGCAATTCAGACCAGAGCCACAGGGGAAAAACCCGTTCCAGCCATGTATCTCCGCATTCAGAACTGTCCGGCCAACATCCGAAGAGGTCTGCGACACACTTGGGGAAATACTCGCCTGGGAGCACGACAGACTTGGGGGATTTGAAGCTATATGTGCGACACACTTGGGGGAAAGGCGTCAACGAGTGTGCGACAGACTTGGGGCGTTCAGGCTCCTTTCCTGCGACACACTTGGGGGATTTCCTCTTCAAATGTGCGACACGCTTGGGGCATTCAGCCTCCTTTCCCGCGACACACTTGGGGGATTCCACCCCTTTTCCGCGACACACTTGGGGAATAAATCGGAAAAATGCCGTTATAGCCACCTACGGCTCGCCCGCTTGATGATGATCATCAATTCTTTTTCTTTAAAACAAAATCACTGAAAGGCACCAATCAGCGGGCATTTCTCTCAAACCGGATAGACTGCAGATCACCGGAGCCCCGATGACCACTGAGCGCAGACGCAAAGCAAAATCGAACCGTCTCGCACAGCACCTGACCGAGGCGAATGTGGCTCGGCTCGGCCTCATCAGCATTCAGGAGCGCATTCCGGCAGACTTCACCCGCTGGGAAGTGGAGTTTGAGGTGGATGGCCGTCAGGGTCAACTCTCCTGTTTCAGTCCAGCCGAGTATGGGGGCGTTCCTCATGGCCTGGACGGTGACCTGGCCAACGCCCTGATTGACCTGTTTATCGAGCAGGGCGCTTCGGAGGATGGGGTGGTGACCACAACCGCCAGTCAACTGCTCCTGAGGGCGGGACTACACAACAACGGGCATTACCACCACGTCCTCACGGCTTCGCTCCGGCGGCTGAAGCAGGCGACCTACACCATGAGTCACGCCTGGCGTGACCACGAGCAGCAGCGCTGGACCAGCGGCACCTTCAGCTACATCCTGGCGTACGAGGTGACCTCGACAGAACGCGACACCGTGACGGAGGGGGCAATCCTTTCAATCACGCTGGCGCGCCAGATCGTGAAGTCGATCCGGTCGAAGTACGTGAAGCCCCTGGACTATGTGCTTCTGACCTCGCTGGAGCGGCCGCTGACCCGGGCGCTGTACCGCCTTCTGGATGCCCGCCGTTACGACGCGCAGGAACTGGTGCCGTCAGCCAGCGTCTATCAGGTCAACCTGCTGGAGTGGGCTGCAGAGTGCAAGATCGTCGATCAGCGCACCGATAAGATTCGGCGAACGCTGGAAGGTGCCCACACGGAACTGAAGGAGCGCGGCTATCTCCAGGACGTGCTGATCGAAGGGCGGGGCCGCAAGCAGACATTGACGTATGTCTTTGGGGCCACGGCTGTGGAGCGCACGGAAGACCCTGAGGTGGTCGCGCAACTGGTGGGTCACCGCGTGGCCCGGCCAGTGGCTAGGAAACTCGTGGCTACGCATGGTGAGGCGCATGTGTTGGCCCGACTCAAGCGGTTCCGCGCGCTTCTGGCGTCTGGGTACAAGGCCCGCAGTCCATCGGCGGTCCTTGTGGACGTGATTCAGGATACTGAGGGGAAATATCAGGATCCGCTGCTGACTGGGGAGATTCATACTCCTACCAAATCGGCCGTGGTGGCGGTGCCAGCGGTTGACGTAGAAAAGGAAGAGCAGCAGCGAACCGAAGCTTTTCAGGCGCTGCCGCTGCTGGCACAGGCTGATCAGGCGCTGTCGACCCTCCAACTTCTTTTGAAGAATCGGTTGGACACGGCCCAGTATGCTCAGCTCAGAGACGCTCTGGCAGATGGGCGGGCAGACGCTGGCCAGGTTGTCAAAGCCGTGACGAAAGCCGTGTTCGAGCGTCGGGTCGATGAGGCAGTGCAGGACATCTTTCTCCTCATAGGCAGTGAGAGCTCTTGAGATTCTTCCACGTCGCTACTGCACCTCAGTGCTGTTGGTTGACGGAAGCTCATGTAGCTTCCTGACAGTCTGCGTGTCGTGGAGGTGCAGCCTTTGGCGCCTTACCAACCGGACCAGGGATGTTCGACTATCTCCAGCGTCCAGCTGAGATCTGTTTGGCAGTTTGCCGGTGGTGCCCGTGTCAGCTCAAAGGTGCTGCAGGTGCGGCAAGACCTTTGACAGACCGCGCAGGATTGCCCCCATGCGATCTTGGATATCTGCTTCATGCACCTTGGTCGCTATGACCAAACCCAGCTGTCGACAAGCAAGTGACGTTCCTGGCCACTGACTGTCTTGCCACCGTCATCTCCATAGGGTCTGCCGGCCTCGGTCGTTTCTACCGATAGGCTGTCGATGACCGCTGCGCTTGGGGTCGCCTCGCGACCTTCTCGCTGACGTACCTACTCCCGAAGGGTGACGTGTCGCGTCTCCCAGACGCCGCTTCGTTGCCAAAGGCGGTGGTCGTCAGAGATCGTCTGCTCTGGCGGCATGGCCTGGCGGGCCATGCCGCTGTGCATGACAGAGAAGATGACGTTCAGAGGCTCTCGCATCGGCCACCTCTGGAGGAAGCGGGGAAAAAAGACGTTTCACTCGGCGGCCGTGAGACCGTTTGGGGACGCAGGGCGGATCAGAGGCGCACCACCTCCGACCCTCACCGTGTCCCCTCTAATCCTCAGGGAAAACGTGCTGGCCCAGGTTTCTCAGACGCACGGTCAGCACAGATCAGTCATTCAGGGCTGCGTCGGCGCTGCGGTCGGGGCCAGCGCGGGCGGCGTTTCATTCGCGCTCATGACCAATCTGGGCGTCACCACGATGATCAGGTCACTCCGGCGCGTGTCCGTGCGCGTCGTCGTGAACAGTTTGCCCAGCAGCGGGATATCCCCCAGCAGCGGTACCTTCTGCTCTCCCGTCACCGTCCGGTCTTCCATCAGGCCCCCAATCGCAATCGGTTCCCCGTTCCCCACCCGCACGGTCGTCGTCGCTTCCCGCGTGCTGAACTGCGGCACCCCCTGACTCGTCGTCCCCGTCGGCACACTCACGCTGATCGTCAGGTTCGTTTCCACCGTTCCGTCCGGGGCCACCTTCGGCGTCATGCGCAGCGTGATCCCGGTCGTGATGCTCTGCACGCTCGTTCCCCCACTGCTGTTCGACGTCACCACTGGCGTCGTCTGCGTCGAGTTGATGCGCGCTTCCAGCCCGTCAATGGTCGTGATCCGGGGCCGGGCGAGCACCTGCGCGGCCCCACTCGTCTTCAGCAGGTTGATGCCGATGCTCAGACTGAGTGGACTGCGGCCAATCGTGCCGATCTTTTTCAGCGACAACCCTTCGCCCTCGTTCAGCTTGAAGGTGAAGATGCTGTCGTACTGAATCCCCAGGCTGTCGGTCGTGTCCCGGTTGACTTCCAGGATCTCCGCCTCAAACTGAATCTGCGGCCGGCTGGTGTCCAGCTGCCCAAGCACGCTCAGAATGAGCGTGCGGTCCGCTGGATTGGCAATCACGATTAAGCTGCGCTGCCGGGTGTCCACCACCACCCGGGTGCCCGGGTAGATGGTCTGGAGGAGGCCCGCGACCATGCCCGGCTCCGCGTAACTCAGTGGATAGAAAATCGGGGCACGCTCATCGGTGGGAATCGGCGAGACGGCGCGCTGGCCCGGGGGGGTCAGGATCAGACTGCGGCCGTCAGGACTCAGGGCGTACGTCGTGCCGTCCGGAATCACGAATTGGAGCGTGCCGTCTTCTCGGGTCCAGGTCAGTCCGTCGGGCAGCGCCGTGCCGGGGGCCAGCACGGTCTCTGGCAGCACCAGCCGGCGGGTCAGGGGGTCGGTCTGATACCGGATCTGGTCGGTCGACTGGATGACGATGGTGTCACCCGCGCGAATCACAGTGACGGGTGTCGGTGTCGTTGCCGCTGCGGCCACGGGAGAGAAGGCGAGCAGGAGGGCCAAGGTCAGGGTGTGCAGGCGCATGGGGTGTCCTTCCGTCGTGGCAAGCCCACGACCATCAAAGTAGAGAGAGGGTGGTCGCACCGCCGCTTGCGGCGGTGCGGGCCGGGTGACTCAGCGGGGCAGGGTCAGGGGGGTCTGGCCTGTGGCCGGTTCCAGGGTCAGGTCGGCCTGGCCGACCTGACCTTTCGGGGTGGCGCGGGTCAGCGGGCGGCTCAGCAGCTCCCCCGCTTCCCCCAGGACGCCGTCGGCGTCCTGGTCGGTGCCGGCCTGGAAGCTCACGGGTTGGTCTGGAGGTAGGCTCTGCAGGGTGAACTGCCCGTTCGTGGTGCGGGCGTACGTGATGACCTGCCCCTGCTCGTTGAGCGCGACCACGTAGGTGTCGGGATCCTGCTGGGTCGCGCGGGCGTTCACCAGGCCCCAGCCGGTGGTCAGGTCCAGGCCCGGCACCCCGAGGTCTGTGGCACTGCTTTCGAGAAGGGCCTTGACGGTCTGTCGGGGGGTGCCCTGCGCGAGCAGCAAGGCGGCGATCCCGGCCACCTGGGGTGAGGCCATGCTCGTGCCCTGCCGCAGGGCGTAGGCGGGCTTCCCGGTTGCATCCAGATCTGTCGAGAGGATGCCGTCCCGCTCGCCATTGCCGTCCTGATCGGCATTTAGGTCGCCCCCGTACGCCGCGATGCGGGTGCCCGGTCCCCGGTTGGCATACCCCGGCTGATAGGTGGTCACGGGGCCGTTCACACTCGTCACCGCGATGACCCCAGGAATGTTGGCGGGCGCGTACGGCAGACCCCCGTCGTTGCCGCTGGCGGCCACTACAAGGACACCCGCATCCAGGACCTTCTGAACCGCCTGGGTCAGCAAGTCGCTGTACTCCGGGGTGCCCAGCGACAGGTTGATGACTTGCGCTGGCGTGGGATTGGGGTCGTCTGGCTCCAGACCGGCGGCCCAGAGCAGGCCCCGGACGAGGGCACTCACGGTGCCCCCGCTGGGCCCAATGACCCGCACAGGGAGGAGCTTCGCGTCCGGAGCGGCGCCCTGCACCTGACCGTTCGCGCCGATCAGGCCCGCGACATGGGTGCCGTGACCACTGACGTCCTGGGGCACGCGGTCGTCGTCAACGAAATCCCGTCCAGGCAGCAGATTCGCCTGCAGGTCGGGGTGGCTGAGGGCCACCCCGGTGTCCACGACAGCCACCGTGACGCCCTGGCCCTGGGTTCGGGACCAGGCGTCGGTCACCCCGAGGCGCGACCAGTGCCACTGTCGGTCGGTCGTCGCCAACGGTTCGACCCGGCGGTCATCCTGAACGCGAACCGGCTGGTCGTACTCAGCGCCGATCCCTTGACGCCGCAACTGAGCCAGGGCGGCTGTGGCGGCCTGGACAGTGGTGTAGGTGGCCACCTGACGGTCTAAGACCGCGCGGCTGGACACGAGGCCCGTCTGAGGCACCCGTGCCTCAGGACCGACCAGCAGGACCGCCGTGGGTTCGGGGGCACTGGGGACCCGGGGGGCGGGCTGGCCCAGGCCCGCCAGGCTCTGCGTCCCTGGGCGCCTCACGGTGCCCGTCACCTTCACCGCTTCCTTGCGGATCGTGACCGGCTCACTGGCCCGTTCGCCCACCAGCAGGCGGACCGTCAGGACGCCGTACAGCTCGGTCGCCAGATTTGACCCGGTGGCCGAGCTGTTAACCATGACGGTCAGTGTCTGGCCACTCACTGTGGGAGACAGTCGTTGGCCGTTGACCTCCAGCACCGCTGCCTTGACCTGGGTGCCCCATCCATTGCCCTGCACGGTCAGGGTGCGGCCGTCCAGGGTGACAGTCTCGAGCTGGGGCACCACGTCGAGCGTAACGGTCTGGTCCTGGACGGTGGAGAGGCTGACCTCGTAGAGGTCAGCCCGGACAGTCGTGGGGAGGGTAAACACCAGGCCATCAGCAATGGACGTGGCCGTCAGCGTGGTGGCCTCGCCTTGCTCGGTCTTGAGCACGACTTGCCGGGCGTCCTTGGGTAGCCGGCCGTAGAGGGTGACCTCTTGCCCGGGGGTGGCGGGCGACGGCAAGGCGGCTGTGAGGACAACCTCGTCCTTGGTGGTCGGCGTTTCGTCCCCACAGCCGGTGAGGAGGCCCGTCAGGAGCAGGAGGGCGGCACTCGTGGCGTGCCGCTTCACGGCACGACCAGGCGGCGCTGTTCGCTGTAACTCAGGCTGACGGCTTTCCCCCCTTCCATCCGGACCCCGGCCACCCACCAGTGATAGGTGCCGGGCAGGAGGGGCTCACTCTGAGCGGGATACACGGCACTGAGGTCCGAGGTCAGCTTGTCGGGGTAGTTGGTCCAGACCGTCTTGGCGCCGTCGCGCGTACAGGGCCGGTCACACACGAAGAACAGGTAGCCACTCACGCCCTGCAGGGCGGGCCAGGTCAGGATCGGGCGTCCGTCGGCCACCGTCTGGCCGTTGGCCGGACTGGCCACCTGCTGGGCATCAAGGAAGACGGCCGCGCCCGCTGTGGAGGTGGCCGACTCCGCAGTAGCGGTCCCCAGGCTGCGGACGGTGCCGTACACCCGGTCGCCGATGTCACTGTCCTTGAGTTGGACCTGAAAGCGCTCGGACGCGACACTCCCGGCGGAGGCCGCCTGGTTTTTCATGACCTCGTAGGGCCCAGCCACGCTCTTCTTCGACATCAAGACCCGGTAGCCGGTGGCGCCGTCAACGGGTTTCCAGGACCACTCGGCCCACAGGGTCCGGTTGGTGGCCACCTGAGCCTGAAGAGAGGCGGAAGAAACGGCAGCCACTGGAACCGCGGCGCTTGCGCCACGGATCTGATGGGGATCCAGCCGGCTGAAGGGCGAACGGGACTCCACGGCGAGCGCGGAGAAATCGGCCGGAAGATTGTAGGCGACCAGGTACTCCAGCGTCGGCGCGCTGGCGTTCTGGAGGGTGACCCGGACCGGGGTGCTGACCCCTTCGGCCCCATCGACCAAGCCTTTGGCGTAGATCTCGAGGTCGCTGCCGACGGGATACGCCGCTGTATTCCAGCGAATCAGGTAGGGCCGACTGTTCGCACTGCCTATGAGTACACCTGTCTCTTTGCTGTCGCGCTTCCGGGCATAGACCCGAACTTCACCCTTGACCTCGTCGTCCAGGCTGACCTGAACGGCCGTGGTGCCACTGAGGACCGCGTCGTTGGCGGGGGTCACGACAGCGACGGTCGGGGGTGGCCCACCATCCCCACAGGATGAGAGCAGCATCAAGGTGGTCAGCGAGACCAGTGGCAAACGCGAAGCCATAGGGATCAGCTTTCCATAGTTTTAAGGGGCGTGTTGCCCCACATCATGCACGCTGTCCTTCCAAACAGACAGCGTCAGGACGCCGGGCAGATGAGGCAACAACGGCCTCACATTTGTGATACGGGTGAGAAGTATGACGATACGAACACGACGATCTCATGCTCCACCCTCGACTCCCCGCCGCTACGGCGGGGCGCTGCTCGCGCTGCTCTTCCTGACGACGACCCATCTGCCGGGCGTGGTGGCCTTGGCCGCACCCCAGATCTTTGCGCGGGTTGGGCCAGGCGTGAGCGGTCTGCCCGCCAGCTTTGCGGCGTTCACCGATCCCTCCTTTGGCGAGCTGAGTGACGCCATCAACGTGGCCTCGGGCAATGCCTATGTCCAAACGGCGAATCTCAACTGGAATAACCTGCTGTCCCCAGGAACCAGTGTCAGTACGGGCGGGACAGGAGGCTCCAATGGTGGTGGCACAACGACCCCGCCCGCCACCCCACCGCCGCCGCCAACGCCCTGTAAACCGGGGAAGCCTTGCATCGACCCGGTCGGACCACAGCCAGCGTCGACGTCTGCCTCGCAGGCCAGCACAGCGAGTACGAGCAACACGAACACGACGCCAATCAAAACGCAGACCACGGGGCTCTTGCGCCTTTTTGGCTTCAAGACAGCGCCAGGCTCACCGACGCTCAATGAATATGCCCTGGGATTGGGCGATGGTGGCCAGCAACTCTTCCGACCAGCAACCGCAGCAGAGGTCAGTGCTGGACCAAGCTGGGTGAAGGAGCGGTATGCCAACAAATCTGGCGTGGTGTTCTTTATCAGCAAACCACAGAACGGGGTTCAAACAGATGAAACCTGGCTGCTGGGGTACACCCTGAGTAGTGGCCGGATCATTGCGCACTACTACGACCACCAGGGCACGCGCACGACCTTCTACGACGATGGTGAGTTTGCTGATTACACCCAGACGCCACATGAGCAGTACCGGGGCGCCAAGGACAAGACCGATCCCGATGGCCTCGCCACCTCAACGCCCAAAACTGAATTTACGTACACTGGGCCTGGAAACGGGCATCTGCGCAGAGTGAAGGACAGCTGGGGCCGCGTCACGACTTACCAGTGGGACGAGAGCGCCGGCGTGATTAAAGCCGTCAACATGCTCCTCCGGGACGAGAACGACGACACTAAATGGGCCCGCCGCACCGAGTATGACTATGGCACTGAGGGCAATCAGCGCGTGGTGACGAGCGTGACGTACCGGACCAGTGATGGTCGGGGCGGCACACTCTCTCGGGAGTTCAAACTGGCCTATCAGACTGGAGCCAACAGTGAAGTGCTGCTGACCAGCATCAAGCGTCCTGTGTTGGGAAGCCAATCCAGTAAAACCACCACGTACTTCTACGACACTCAGAACCGAGTGATTAAGACGACGGTCCTTGGTGAGCCCGATCTCACCTTGACCTATGGCCAGTCACCAGCCGAGCCGCAGGGCGCGGGGGGCCTCATGGTGACCCAGACCCAGCAGGACAAGATCACGGTCTATCACTTCTCACCAGAGGGCTGGCTGCGCCGGTACAGCGTGCGGGATCTGAACCCGGTGAGTGCAGAAGACAGGGATTCGACTAAAGGGACAGGCCTCACCACGGTCTCGACGTATGACGCCAATGGTCGTGTGACCGCGCAAACACTTCCTGGGGGAAAGCAAGTCCGGAACACTTATGACCGTCACGGGAATTTGGCAACGACGGCGGAATACCGGGCCGCAACGGACACGACTCCCGAACGGCAGACCACGTATGTGTACGACGATGACAATCAGGTCAAGAGCGTAACGCAGGAAGCGACGGCCAGTGGGAGTCAAGGACGCTTCAATGACCAACTGGCGTCGGATGCCACATACAGCTACGAAGCTGTACAAAAGGCCTACACATATGTCTCTCACGCATCGGTGCCGATCGACAATCAACGGTTTGTCGCCAATCAGTTGATCGGAGAGGCTCTCTCCGTCGGAACGGTACTCAAGCACACCACCCATACGGCGCTCGACATTCGCGGGCGAGTGACCGATGTGCAGTTATACCTCGGTGGCCAGAACACGCCGTACACCAATACAAGTTATAGCTATCCAACGGAAGGAACGACGCAGTGGTTGGTTTATCCCAGTGCCATGACGGTGGTGGGTCATGACAAGGGTCAGTCCATTCGCCAGTACGCTGACCAACCGTCTGTCAAAAATGACAATGGGCTTAGCACCGATTATTTCTACGATGAATATGGAAATGTTGTTCGAGAGTATATCAGTCAATCTCACGTCTATAAATGGGATGGGACAACCGCACGCATTGCTCAGCGGCATCATTGGTGGGCCTATAACGGCTTTGGACAGCCCGTATGGGACAGTTTATGGGAATACCATCCCGAAACTGGATTATGGCCTCAATTGATTAGTCGGCAATGGCTTTATCACAGCAGTGGTGAACTGAATGTACTTTGGGATGGTACACCGAAGCATGTCACGAAGTACGGCTACTTCGAAAGTGGAAACAATCTAGGTCGAGTAAAGAGCATTTCCGAAGGAATGGGAGATGACAGCGCTTCTGATGTTGCCACATCACATAAGATGACAATCTTTGACTATGATGTTTATGGTCGTCCGAACAGAGTTAAGGTAGATGGCTTTGAAACCAAAACAACCTATGACACATTGGATCGCCCTGTAGAAGTCAATCAACCCGATTATACGACTACAATCACGCGTTATGATTTGAATGGCCAACCGTGGATTGTTACAACACGTAGCAATGATGGGTATTCCTTTATGTTTACACATAATACCGATTCGTTCGGGAGGGAATATTTGACGGAAACGCCGACGGGAAATATCCGGACCTACTATGACGCGTTTGACCGGCCCGTGAAAATTACGGATGACCGTTTGACCATGAATGCGGCTGGAGCGGACCGGAGCACGTACTTCAAGTATGATAGTGCGGGCAATCTCATTAAAAAACTCAGTCCTGTGCTCAGCAGTGCCTCTTCTCAAACACCTCTGGCTTATAAGGATGCTCGCCGGCCCTATGAAAGCTACGAGTACGATCTGCTGGACCGTCAAACAGGTAAAGGCATTATGGTGAGCGGGGCCGCTATTAATCCTACCGATTTTGTAGCGCCGACCAGCGCTACGCTGGCCTGGACTCGCACAAGCTACGACGTATTCGACCGACCTTCTACTGTCACCGATCCAGATGGCTACGAAACCTTACTAACGTACGACAACAGTGGAAATGTCGTGACGACTGAACGCGAGGTCTGGAAAAAAACCGAAGCAGAATACGACACGGTCAAGAATTTTGACCGGATTACGACTCGCACGGCCTATGACGCCCTTAGTCGTCCTGTCCAGACTGTCGATGGGCGCGGCAACAGTAAGAAAGCGCAGTACACCTTCTTTGGGCCAACTGCTGAGATCAATGAACGCGGGATCACGACCAAGCAGTACACCTATACCCCTGACGGTCTCTTGCAGGCCACGCTTGAACCGGATCCCCAGTCGGATAGTGGCATGGTGACCACCGAATACCGGGAGTACACCACACGGCAATTCCCTGCGAAGATCTACCGCGCGCTGATGACCACTGAAGCTGCCCCCAATACGGGTGCACTGACCAGCTATGAATATGATTTCGCTGGTCGACCCACTCAAACCATCCTACCTGCAACTTCAAACGTGCCTTCAGCCACCATTACCCAGACTTACCATTCAAATGGTCAGGTCAAGGCCATGACGGACGCCAACGGCTTCCCAACCACCATGGAATATGACTGGGCCGGCCGGCTAATCGCCAAGCATGAGAAGGCCCGCGAGGGGAGTCCTACAGACAGTGCTGCTGGCCTAGGGAATGGGCTTCATTCCACGTATAACTACGATGCGAGTGGCAATCTCACCAAGAAAACTGAGCGTGGGCTCATCACCGAGTACAAGTCCAACAGTCTGGGCAAGGTCATCAGTGAAAGTCATCCCCGAGTGGGCGAAAGCACGGCAACCAACTGGAAGCTGACCACTTACCGACTGGATGGACTGCCCACTGCTAAAACAAGTTTTTCGTACCAGGGCAATCTGGCTGCAACGCCAGACATCCTGACAAGAACTGATAGTCGCATTACACATACTACGGGCAATATGAATCTTGTTGAGTACTCTCTTCGAGGTCTGCGAGTTAGTGAGACTTCTTGGGGAACGAATCATGCTCGGGAATATCTCCGAACTGAATTTGTCAATGGATTAGGTCAGCGGTATTTGCAGAAATTTATTGGTGATACGGGAATCTATGCTGAGCAGAAGAGTGATGAGGCGACATTATTAGGCCATGCCAATAGCGTCAGCTTCTGGCGGTTCGACGAAAACAGTAATCTCCTTGAGAAGTGGGACACGCCCATGAACGGAGATTCAGGCTCCGTTCGGGATGCCACGGATAAACAGAATTGGTTCATCTATGTCTACAGTCCCAGCAATAAAGAAACTAAGCAGACCCGATCGATTCGCATCCGCGCCAAGAGCGGTGTGCCAAGCAATGTTCTGACAACCACGTATGGTGGAGCGGAAGGGATTTATCTGGCAGCCAGCGGGTCTATCACAACGACCAGTTATACCAGGCGGGATCAGATAGAAAAGAGCACGACAGAAGGAAAAGCACTTCCATCTATCTCCTTTTATGGTCGACAGGATCGCTTAAGTGATACAGGTCCAAGCCGTCATCAGCGATATAGCTACTATCTAGATGGTCGTGTACAGACCGTCTGGACGGGAAATGGATATACAGATCAAGCCAGAAAGACGATAGACAGTTACGATCAGCGAGGTCGCGAAACAAGCGTTTCGGATGAGAATAAGGGTCAGAATCTATCGGCCAATGGACAGGTTTCGACTGTTTACACAGCCGATGGTGAAACGAAGTCCAGTGTGACCCAAGACGGCGTCCTGGTTTACGAAAGTACAGTTCGTCCTTCGGTGGGCGGCCTCATTGGCTACGAGAAGACAAAGCAGCGCCGAAAAGAAGAGCCAATGTACGCTGGAGCACCCGATAGATTTTATTATTGGAACAGCGAGACGAAGATAGGATACGGGGGGAATAACACCAATGGGACGGCTCGTCCGAGTGATGCCGTCGCTGAAGAGAATAATATATCGAGGGCAAGCGAGAGCAAAGATAAGGATTACTATACTAGAGACGCAATTAAAGAGTATAACTCGTACGGCCTCCTTGCGAGCACCACTATTAAAAATGTATGGAAACACTGTAGGTTTAAAGATGGTTCTGGTAATTGTACTGATTATGTTAATGGTGACGAGCCAAGAGAAATTAAATTAGGAAATGAATACACACTAGGTGATGGTTTCCTTTTTAGAGAAGGGAAGGCGGGTTCCAGAGAAGATTATGTTGCATCCAATGAGTATACGCTAGATTCAGTTGGCAACAGGCTTGCTTATGGCGGGTATAAGAAGCGTTATAATCCTCAGGGTCAAGTCGCTTCTTACAATTTGAAAAGTAATTCGACAATAGGCCAATTTGGAAATATGGATGATGGATCAAGATATAATGATTTCAGATATGATCCATATGGTGATTTAGCACTTACGAGTACGGGTCAAATTAGTGAAATGGGGGATCGGGAATACGGTATGTGGCTAAAAGAGTACGCCATTTTCCGTGATTTCACTGATATTATTAAAGTGGGTGGCGCTGTCCAAACGATGAACCGTTGGGCTGGCTCATATATGCAGGATTGTGACAAAGGTCCAAACGATTGTAAAATCTTTGACTACTATTTCAATAGCGTTCTTCAATACCGCGATGCGACATATTCACTATTTGACAGCTTTGATGATGGCGTCGCTTGGAATGGTACACAGATCTTTGCGATTGTTCGCTCGGTCAACTCATTAGACGCACCTCTTAAATCTCTGAGCAATACTCTCAAGATTAATCCATTGGATATCACTGCTCCGACGCTGCCCAAACTCGTTGACCCGACTAAAATTAGCCCAGGTGTCAGTGGAAAAAGCACAGCAGATGAGGTACGGCCTGTAGAAAAGGCGAAAACTGTTGTCGATCAAAGTCCGAAGCAACTGGTGCAGGTGGGCGAGCCAACGGTAGGACCAGTCGTGGAGAAGACAGAGGAAACGGTCCTGATGCAAGAGGTGCCGCCCAGCTTTGATGATGGTCAGGGTTTTGCTATGCCACTGTATGCCAATAGTCTCATTGAGGTACTGGCATCCAACGAGGATTTGAGGAGTCAATATAGAAATTGGTTGGATCAAGTCACCACGGTAGACGATTACAGCTTAAAACAAATCTTGGACGCCGAGAAAACACTTGGCGACGCAGATCGAGCAGCTCATGAGGTCGCCGTCGCAACGCTCGATTTAGCGCGGAAGAATGGTTTGGGTGCACGAGCGTTACAGAATCTTGAGGACATCTTTAAATCGACCAGCAGCTTAAGTCCTATTGAAAGGCTAAACAAAAATGCCATTGTCTCACTCTCCGTCTTTGCGGGATCTAAGGGCGTCGGTAACGAATACTTAGGCCAGTACTTGGAGAAGGTGGGAGACGCTGCACGAAAGGCAAATGCTTCGAAAAGTCCCGCCAGTCTTGGTGCAAATATGGATGCTTTCCTCAATGCTGTTGACTCGACAGTACCGGGCTGGGGTCCCGTGATTCAAAATGGTCAGATAGGGTCCGAGTTAGGCAAGAAGAGAGGTGCAGGACCATTCCAGTTTTCCGATGGGATTTTTGCGCTGCTGAGCGTAGAAATGGTCCAGATGAACAAGGTGTATAGCGGTGAAATTCTTGACGGGCTGGTCATTGCCGGCATCTCTGTCGGGGGCCGGGCAGCCGCTTCAAGTATCCGGGGTAGGTCAGCAGCGAAGGCTAAATACTACGGGCCATCAACACCGAATGGGACGCGTCTGGGATGTGGTAGGAACTCGTTTAGTCCGTTAACGCCAGTACAAACACTCACGGGTCTGGTAGCGATTTCGGCGTTGACGATTGGCACGCCAGTCTTGGCGTTCAATGAGCAGACCGGGGAGAATGGGTACTACCCGATCACCGCCGTCCACAAGAATGTTGATCCAGCGATTACCTATCTGACGCTAACGGACCCAGATCAGCGACACAAACTGGAATTTATCGAGACGACGCCGGAGCATCCCTTCTACGTCACGGAGCGCTCGGATACTCAGCCTCGGCCCAAGCCGGAAGGGCATAGAGAACTCAGTGACAAATGGGTGGGTGCAGGCCACCTCAAGATTGGCGACAAGATCAAGCAGGCCGACGGTACGCTTGGCTTGGTCGCCAACGTCATCAACGTTCAGAAAACCCAGGAGATGTTCAACCTCACCGTAGACGAGGCGCACACCTACTATGTCGGCCAGGACGGCTGGTTAGTTCATAACGAAGGTAATGGACTTACCAACATTCCCCAAGGGACCAAAATCTATAAATACGTTAATGAAATTGATTATGAAAGATATATGAGAACTGGAATGATTACAGCGTCTGACGGACGGGTGTTTCTAACACTTGATCAAGTGCCTGAAAGATTCGCAAATCAACTTCTTTTTGCTGGTAGTCGTCAAGATACTTATGCAGGAAAAGGTAGTCATGTTATCATTATGCAGGTGACAAACCCAGAAGGCATTTGGGTTGATCCGTCCAAAGCCACTCAATTCAATGAGATTATTCATATGAATACATTGAGATTTGGCCGAGGGGGAGTTCAAGTCGTTGGTGGTGGAGTTAATACATTTGATAACTATGTTGACGGGACGATGGATCTACTCGAAAAAATAACCTGCCCCACAAGGTAATGCATAGGAGTTAAATGTCTAAACATGATCTCTCTTTAAAATTAATAGGTGGGTCTGATGATATTGAGCTTTTTGCGGCACATGAGACTATATTACGCGCTCTGATAATAACTAAATTGTGTGATTTACCTGAGTCAGATAGAGTTATTGATAGTTCTATTATAAAAAGTATTGCCGATTCTCTTACTCGGGACATGGATAATCTTGGAGCCAAGATAGGGATACGCCCCAATGGTTCTCAAAAAAAGTTTCTTACTGTTTCAGGCTGTACTGATAGATCCTATGTTGCGCTTCTTAATAGAGTTTGCTGTGGAAGTCAAAGTCGCATCAGAGAATATCTGAATTCATCTCACGATGACCAAGCGGTAGAATACATAAACTATCTATTCTCTCCCTTCATTATCGACAGTATACTAGCTCTGAAATTTAAAAGTGATGTCGCTAACTTGAGTCAATCCATGAATGAGCCTTCTTAGATAAGAAGAGGGTCGCCAAGCCGACTCATTACGCTTGCAGCAACTGAGCCCCAACTGCCAGCCGCTCCACCTTCCCTTCTGGGACGTGGGGCGGCTCACTGTGACCTGCGCCCCGCAATCGGATCCACCTGAAATCGGAGGAATTTGGCACACTCAGGGAACAACGTTCTCCAGGAGAGTCACCATGGGAGGAGCACGGCAGACCGAAGAGCAGATTGCCTTAGCCCTGCGGCAGGTCGAGACCGGCACCTCGGTCGGAGAAGTCTGCTGGAAGATGGGCATCATCGAGTCGACCTTCTACATCTGGCAGAAAAAGTATGGCGGGCTGGGGGTCGCCGAGTTGCAGCGGCTTCGTCAGCTGGAGGAGAACCGCAAACTCAAGCAACTCATGGCGGATCTGAGCCTGGACAAGGCGATGCTACAGGAGGTCATCTCAAAAAAGCTGTGAACCCCCGCCAGCGGCGAGCATGTCGCGGTCTCCAGCTGGCGCGCTCTACGTACTGGTACGTCTTCAGGAAACGGGTGGACGAGCCGGCCATCATCCAGCGCATGACCGAGATTGCGGGCGGGCGTGTGCGCTCTGGATGCCGACGCATCCACGTCCTGATGGCTCGGGAGGGCTGGCGCATCAACCACAAACGGCCCCCTCGGCTGTACACCCAGACCAGGCTCAATCTCAGGATGAAGCGACCGCAACGACACATCAGCGCGGCACGATCCAATGAGGTATGGGCCATGTACCCAGCTCTACGACGGCCGGCGGCTGCGGGCCTTGACGGTGGTCGATGTCTTCCCCTGGGAATGCCTGGCCATACTGGTCAATCAAAGTCTGAAAGGGACTGACGTCGTGGCCACCATGCGGCAGATCAGCGAAAGCAGAGGGAGTCATCAGCGGATTCAAGTCGACAATGGCAGTGAGTTCATCAGCAAGGTGGTCAATCTATAGGCCTACCAGTATGGCGTATCGCTGGATTTTTCCCGTCCAGGAAAGCCCATAGACGATCCGTTCATCGGATCGTTCCACGGCAGTTTCCGGGACGGATGCCTGAACACCCACTGGTTCTTGACGCTTGAGGATGCCCGCCGGAAGGTCGAAGAGTACAATGCGTTCAGGCCGCATTCCGCACTGAAAAACCTCGCGCCCAGCGCGTTCGCAGCGCAGTTCGCCTCGCTCCACGTCCAGCCGGAGATTCCGATTTGACCTGGACCCGTTATTGGGGGCAGCTCAGATGCGGCTCGATTTGCAATCAGACTGGCACCGGAAACAGAGGCAAGGTCACCGTACCTTTGCGCGGCCCGGCTGTAAGTCAGTGGCTTCCTCATCCGTAACGTTTGCACTTGCTGCCTTATAACTCAAGCAGGTGCTTCCTCAAGCGGTCGTCTGCCCATTTGCCATAGGTGCGTGCCGTTTGAACGTCGCTGTGCCCCAAATGCTCTGCGACATCTTGAAGTTGAAATCCTGCTCGCACCAGCTGTGTGCCTGCCGTGTGCCGGAGCGCGTGAAGACCCAGGTAAGGAATGCCTACTTGACGACACAGGGTTCGCAGGCGACTTCGCGCGGCCTCTGGCGTGCGGCCAATGACAAGCTCAATTGGATGCTGCTCCCTGAGCACCTGCAAATCCAAGATGAGCGAGGTCGGTAGCAACACCCGCCTGGTTTTCCCTCCTTTGCCGTTGACCACAGTCAAGGCGCCGCTGTCCAGATCGACATTGCTCCAGGTCAGGTTCGTGATCTCAGAAGCCCGCAGTCCGGCAATAGCCCCGAGCCGCAGGAGCACTCGCATCTCCAAGGAAGCGGCGGCGAGGAGCAGCTGCACATCCGCTTCCGGATAAGGCTGCCGCTTGTCCCAGGGGCGGCGTTTGTCTTTCTTCGGTCTGGTGTCGGTAAATGGGGTGTCTTTCGTGGCTTTGGCCCAGCGGAGGGCCGCGTACAGCGCCCGTGCGCCGGCTAAAAGAACGCCAACGCTAGACGGCGACTTTCCTGCTGCTTCTAGTGACCGCACCCACAGGTCAGTGTCTTCTGATGCCGGGTGCATCACCTTCACGGCATTGTCAGTGGCGTAACTCAACCAGGTCTTGGCCCCCAACCGGTATTTGCGCAGGGTCTCCGGGCTGACATGTCCATGTGTGCGGACATGGTGGGCTTCTAACAGCTCCAGCAAGGTGGCTGTGTCGCGTCCGGCGACAGCCGCAACTGCCCGGCGCCGGCGCTCCTCCAGGGGCAGCGCGGCCCAGGCCCGCAACGGCGCAAGTTGTCCGTGCCGGTACAGGTCGAGGGTCATCTCCCCTCCCTCATCTGGTCCCTGGATTCTTCGGCAAGATTTTTCTTGAGTGCCGCCACACGCTCCAGAAGATCGGCAATATCGGGCAAGCTGGCCAGGCTGGCACTGGCGAACAAGATGCCGAAGCTACCCAGGAGCAGGACGGCAACGGTGATTAAGAGGGTCTCAGCTGTGATGGGCAGTCCGACCAGCGGAATCTTCACCTCGTTGTCCTGCAAGTACTTGCCCGCACTGAATATCCCGAACATCAGGAACAGCGCACCCACGACGCCACCCGCTTTGTTCGGCCCCAGAATCACAGATATGCGGGAGGTCAGGCGCTGATCAGCGGCGCGGGCCGAGGCGGCCACATGAAGAAGGGCGGGCCGGGAGAACGCGTAGAGGGCCCGAATCAGTTCCGCTTCGCGCGCGGCCGAACTGTTGAGCAGCTGCGGGGTCTCCAGTCGTCTGTGCTTCCACTCTCTGAACAGACTGGACCCACCCAGCCAGGCGCTAATGACGACACAGACCAGCGCGAGGAGCGCAAAAGTGAGTGGAATCCACGGATTTGGAATGGGCAGTTGGGTCAGGGCGAGCCCAACGACGACGCCGCACCAATATCGGGTGGCCAGTTGTTCCTGCTGCTCACGTGGCGTCGGGGCGGTCCGGGGCCTGAGAGTCTGGCCCTCAAAGGGGATCAGCAGAGCGTGGATATTCGTCACTTCTTGTAAGACTTGACCCTCAGCTGTCTCTGCCGGGGTGGCGGGCGGGGTGTCAGCGGCCAGTGGTTCCGCTGTGGGATGACTCATGCCAGCTCCATAAATTCACTGTAGCCGACCCACCTTGCTGGTAATGTGTCTTACCAAAAGGATAGACAATGGAGCTCAGTGAGGTGAGGTCTCTAGTCCTGGGTTCAAGGATCTCCCATTCAACGCTATGTCCCTCGTTTTGAGCGGGCTTGCCTGAGCGGTTTGGAAACTGAGACAGCCGCCGGTCAAACACGGCAAGACAGGCGGAACTAACGGTGAGAGTGAAGTGCAGGCTACTGGTCAACACTGTTGGTGTCGTCCTGTAGTCTGCGGCGCACGGCCTGGAACGCCCGGTGCGCCGCGTCAGCCACCAGGAACCCCTCGTAGTCCTGACCCCTATCGTGCACGCTGACGTGTAGCAGTACAGGTAATGCGTTTTCCGTGCCCACCGTCGCGAGTGCATCTGCCGCCGACCAACGAACATCTGGATCCTCGTCACTTAGCAGCACCCGAGTGAGCAGTGCGCTCGACGCCTCTCCAGGGAGCTCCCTCAGCTTGTCGCAGACGGCGCAGCGCCACTCCTCACTCTGAGAGGTGAGGACCTCGGCCAGAAACGTCAGGCCACCCGGATGTGGGAGATGCGCGAGCAGACTGAAGGCCTGGCCAGCCAACCACTGGTCCTCTCTCTGTTGGTAGAGCGCACAGAAGAAGGCGTGCAGCTGGTCGGGGTCAAAGCGTTTAGCGTATTCAAGGGCTTCGCGCTGGACCGCGTCAAAGGCCTCTTCAGCTGCGCTATCGAAGGTGGATGGGTCGGCCTGCGGATTGAGTTCCAATTGAACCTGCAGGAAACAGAGCAACCGTTGGCGCGCGGCCTCATCAAAAGAGTGGGCCATGCACCAAGCTTAGCGTCCCTGGTAAACGGTGACAGAGGCGCAGGCGCAGCTGAGCTGTGTAAGTAGAGTTCCGAAGTGCGACCAGCATTTTGATCAGTAACCAACTGTCTATTTGGCATCCCAACGGGACCATAAGTGTCATTGAGCACAACTGGTCGTAAGAGAGGAAGTGCTGTGACGCAGCAAAAATCAGACCTAGAATTGTCTATAATTAAATAGATATCTATATAACTAGATAATTAGGTATTTTTCTGATCTGGAGGAGATTGATGTTACCCTTCTGTAACCTCTGGACGAGGGTGGCCTTCCAGAACCTCTCTGGCGGTCACTCTTGATCCGCCTCTCCATTCTGGAGTTTGTCCATCTCTTTCCTATCTCTCAAGGAGCTTCTGTGTCGACTCTGCCCCCCTCTTTGGACGCGTCCACGGTCTTGAATGATCTGAAGTACATTGTTCACTTTGCCGAACAGGGCACCGGCCTCCGTGTGATCAGCGCTGTCGTCGATTTGACAG
This sequence comes from Deinococcus betulae, assembly GCF_020166395.1. Lineage (NCBI taxonomy): Bacteria > Thermotogati > Deinococcota > Deinococci > Deinococcales > Deinococcaceae > Deinococcus > Deinococcus betulae. Next base: position 51,667 of record NZ_JAIQXU010000016.1, read on the forward strand.
CCGTGACCAGCCGGACCGGCGGAGGCGGCACGCCACCCATCGCCCTCCTGTCCAAAGACGGGATTGGTGGTGACATGACACGGGCCGATACCCAGCGCATCAGCTTTGCCCTGAAGCGCGCGGCCACACCTAGCTTCAGCCAGTTGCCTGGGCAACTGCGGGAAGCTGTCGAGATCGTCCGCACTGGTTTGGCCGCCCTGGCCACGTTGCGGGACGATTTTGATGCCACGGCCAAAATGGAGTTCAAGTTTGAACTGACGAGCGAAGGGAAGTTCAGCTTCTTCGTGCGCCTGGGCGCCAAGGCTGCCGACACCCATAGTCTGACTGTTGAAGTGGAGGCGGCCTCGGCCCGGACGTGACGTCTGGCGCTCAGCCGTTGGCGGCCGTCTTCGGCCTGGCCATTCCCCCACGGCATCCTCGGCTGGGCGCCCTTCGGGCGGCGGCTGACGCTTTGGCTGCGCTGCCCTTGACCGTCTCGGCGGCGCTGGCACCGGTCGGCGTCCGCACCGAACCCATGCGCTACGAGAATGGTCTGTTCGACTCTGCGAAAGTTGAGCTTGGCGTCCGCATTGCGGATGACGGGATCTTTCCTGGCCTGACACTCCTGCACGAGGTGGGCCACGCTCTGGACTATCTGGTGTTTGGTCAGGGTCAGGGCTACGCCAGCCTGACCCGGGCCGGCTCAGACTGGCAGACCTGGTATGCCGCCTGCTTGCGGTCGGACTCGGTTCGGCGCATCCGAAACCGACTCGCTGATCCTGATTTCGTGCAGGAGGCCAGCTTCGCCGCGTATCTGCTGGAACCCCCAGAACTGTTTGCCCGGTCGTTCGCCCAGTGGGTGGCCAGCCGGTCGCCGGTCGCCGCCATCCACGCCGATATCTCACAACTGGCACAAAGTGACCTGCCCCAGCAATGGCGGCCAGCCGACTTTGTTACGCTGGACGCCGCGCTGGTGACACTGTGTGGCGCAGCCGGAGGTGTGACGTGACGACCCTGACCAAAGAACAGGCCAAGGCCCAGCTGATCTCAGTCCTGACCAGGGATGGTGTAAAGGCTTCAGCGGCAGAAGTCGCGGCTGATGGCTTCCTGTTGGATCTTGAAGAGGGCAGGTCGCTGCACTTTCGAGATGTCGGTACGCTGCACATGCAAGAGGGGGCTGTCGTGGTGTCAGCTCAGCCGGCCGGCATGGAACTGGGTGTTGGCACCCGCCGCTACCAGAAGCAGTTGACACGCCCCCGTGTGCTTGAGCAGCCGCCAACCTTAAGTGATGAAGCGGCGACCCGCCATTTTGAACAGGGTGGCTACCCCCGCCGTGAAGCTGAGCGCGCGGTCCAGATTGGTCGGAGCCGACGCCGCGCTGGATAGCTCTGTTCATTGAAGGAGGCTGGTCGCAACCAGCCTCCTTCCGGTTGTTTGGCAAGCCGCATTCGACAATGCGGCTTGACCAGAAGCCTCCTTTCCAATAGGTAGATAAATAGGTATCTAGGTATTTAGATATGTGATTTGCTGCTAGACTGTGTGTGTGAAGACCATCGCCATTCTCTCGCTCAAAGGTGGGGTCGGCAAAACGACAACCAGCGTGTACCTCGCGGCTGTTGCCGCCTCGGCGGGCCATTCAGTGACGATCGTGGACGCCGACAGTGAACACAGTGCACACCGCTGGTCAAGCCATGCCGAACTTCCGTTTGAAGTGGTCGCTGGAGAACCAGACCGGCTGGCCCGTCAGGTCAAAGCTCCCCGGACAGCTGGTCATCTCGTGATTATTGACACGCCGCCCAACTCCCGCGAACTGCTGATGCGTGCAGCCAGTCTGGCGGATATCGCTCTGGTCCCAGTGGCGCCGACGGGTCTGGAGATTGACCGTCTGCGCCCAACACTGGAACTCTTGGCGGATATGCAGGCCCAGAGAGAAGAACTGGATGTGGCCATTCTGCTCACGCGGTACAACCCAAGACGCCGCCTGGCCAAAGAGGCGGAAGAGGCGCTGACAGGTCTTCCTGTGCTCAGCAGCCGTATCCGCGAACTGGAGTCCTATAAGGCGGCTTTCGGCGCCGGCCCTACGGATCTTGGTGAATATGCCGCTGTGTGGAATGAGGTGATGGCATGACGAAACGTCCTAAGCTCGGGGCCGTATTTTCAGGGGAAGCTACGGCGAAGGTAGTGGCCAACTCGGTACCGACAGCGAGAGCCGCAAACGCTGAGGAAGTGTCAGTCGAAAAGATTGTCCAGCTCAACGTGGCCGTGCCGGAATCTCTGCGCCGATTAGTGAAGATCAAGGCCCTTCAAAGTGGCCAAGATATGAATACAGTGGTGAAAGAACTCCTCACCGCTTGGGTCAAGGAATAGGTAGCTAGAAACCTATTGACATAGAGAGCTATTTTGGTCGAGGTGTGACGATGCAGAATCTGGTTGCAAATTTGCTGGTCAGAGAGCTCCAGTGAAGCGGCGCAAAAAGTACGTCCAGATCTGGGATAAGGCCACAGGCAAGAAGGTTCTCTTACACCGGAAAATTGCCGAGGAACGTCTGGGGAGACCTCTTTTACCGGGAGAAATTGTCCATCACCGAGACGGCGACAGCAGCAACAACGATCCAGAGAATTTGCTGGTTTTGCCCAGTCAGCGTTACCACGCCCATGTGGAGTATCACCTCCGGTGTGAGAAGCGGGGAATGCCCAACCTCTTTCCTGAATTTTTTAGAGGGATCAGGGAGCGTCAGCCAGGCTCCTTATTTGACAGCGTGCTCTGTTAGAGGCTGCGGTTCTGGCAACTTAACTCCATTAGGCTAATGAGTCGTGACTGATCGGAAACTGTACCGCCACGGTTGTGGCAAGTTGTTGGGGTATGGTGACGCGGTGTTGAGCGACCAGAAACTCCCCGGCTGAAGAACTGCTGCTGGAGCGGGGCATCTACGTGACCCGTGAATCTATCCGTACGTGGTGCATCAACTTCAGCGATCTCTTCGCTCAGAGCCTCCGCCACCGAGAACCACGTCGTGGTTCTCGGTAGCACCTCGATGAAATGTCGGCGGCGTCAAACACTGGCTCTGGCGGGCGGTCGACGAGCATGGCTTCGTGTTGGACGTCTTGCTGCCGCAACACCGAGACATGGAGGCCGCCAAATCGTTCTTCTCCTGGCTGTTGAGGAAGTACGACGTGTCGGAGGTCATCCATACTGACAAGCTCTGGAGTGATGGTGCAGTCTTTCAGAAAGTTCCCGTGCTCCACGCTGTGGAGCACGTCCAAGTCATCTCCTCCGCCCGACGCAACGATCTGATTGAGCAATCCCACCGTTCCACACGACGATAGGAACGTCAGAAGGTCACGACGACGAGCACAGGGCTTCCTCGGGCGTGCACGCTCGAGTCTCGAACCTTCACCACCCCCCTCGCTCCACTGTCCCCGCTCGCCATCTTCGCTGCCAGCAACAATCTGCGTTCAAGACGTGGCAGGAAGTGGTACAGCGCGTGGTCTGAACTTCAGACCACGCGCTGTACTAGAGCTTCCCGCTTTCTGACCACCAGCAACTTGCCACAACCCCAGCAGGAGTTCCTCGACGTCCCGATAACTCAGCGTGAAGCGGCGGTATAGCCAGACGGCGTACCCAATGACCTCAAGCGGGAAAGCGAGCAGGAGTGTATCCGTTACTACGAAATGGATGAGCCCCGATCACCTCAACAGGTTCAACCCATAGTGGAGAAGACGTGCTCAATCAGCGAACTTCCTTGCAGCGCATCGTAAACATCAGCGACCTGACGGGCCGCACTGGGACCCAGACGTACGCCGACTTCGAAGTTCATGCCCAAGCCGTGGCCGGTCATGTTAGCCGAGCCAAGCACCACCTGTGTCTGGTCAGCGACTGCGAGTTTGGCGTGCAGCAACCCGCCAGTATGGCGGGCACTGTAAACGCTTAGAGACGCGCCGAGGCGCTCGGCGGACTGGCGCAGGGGCTCCACGGCGCGGCTTTGCAGACTTGCAAGGTCGTGCAGGTCCTGGGCAATCAACGAGGTGCGCACACCACGCGCGAGCACGCGCAGCAACGCCTCGCTCACGACCGTGATGCCTGACAGCGTCAGGAACGGGGACATCAGACGCAGTTCCTTCTGAGCGGCGTCGATGGTCTGGGTGAGTCCATCAAGGTAAGGCGTGGGTGGGTGACTGCTCGGGATCGCAGCACTCAGAGCCGTATTCAGAGACTCCGGGAGGGTCCACAGCAGGCCGCTTCCCCTGTCTCCGGCGAGGTCTCCGAGCAGCGCCGCAAGTGGCCCGGGGCGTAGGAGGTCGCCTTCGCCGTCTAGAGCGCCGGCCGCTTTGAGGCGCTGCCACAGCGCCTCGCGACTGCCCTCGCCGAGCAGATCCTCCACCCAGGCGAGGTCGCGGTAGGTCATGGGCCGACCAGCTTGGGCCCACAAGGCCCGGGCTGCGCGGGTGAGCTGGTCATCCGTGAGAGTCAAGCTAGTGTTCACGCCCCACCTCAGCTTTCGTCTTCCGGGGTAAGCAGCGCGTCCTGCCAGTAGCCGTGCGTGATAGTCCTGGTGCCAAAATCCTGACCGTCAGGGAGTGGGCCGCCGTAGAGAGTGGCGCGGGAAAGCAAGCCGTTGAAATGCGTGCAGTTGAACTCGCGGTGCAGGCACCCGGCACAGGTGCCGCCATCGCGCGCGCAGAGCGGATCGTAGATGCAATCGCGGCCCTGCTGGGCGGCCTCGCGCAGCCATAGCGGCAGGCGCTGCTCGAAGAGAGTTAGGAGCCCGCCGATCTTGCTCTCAGTAAAGCGGTTGGCATACAGCACGAACGACAGGCTTTCAGGCAACAGGTACTCGCCGATGCTAGAGATCGCGTAGCCGCTCCACTCCATACGCTGAGCCATGACGTGACTGATTGTGTGGATCAACGTCTGTAAGGCCGCCGAGGCGGGGTGCAGGGTGCCGTCGTCGCGTCGAGGGGTCTTAAGAGCGCCTCGCCACAGCCATGCCCAGGCAGCGACCGCGTCGGTGGGCACCGCGCCGTGTATCAGGCGATTGTCAGTCATCCAGCGGGCGACGCGCAGTGGGTCGAGTTGGAACCACAGTGCCTCGGTCTCGGTGGGCAGTGCGAAGATCGGAGAGCGCGGGTCGTCGCTGCTCCGGTCGGCGGGAAAAGGGTTGAGCATGCTCGCTTTGGGCTTCTTTGTGACGCGGGTGTACCCAAAGGCGGCCTGGGCGATAGGGAAGTTCTCTACGGCCTCGGCGTGGGCGATGCCGAGTCGGGTCATGATATCCAGGGCGTCTTTCAGGAAGCGGTCAGCCTGCGCCGTCTGGCCGCGGCGACGCAACTGCGTAGCGACGGCCTCGGGGGTCGTCAGGGTAACGTTGTCGCGCAGGGTGACGTGCTCGATGAGCTTGCGTCCCGGCACGCCCCCGGTGAGCGCGCCGAGGTGGTGGTGCACAGTGTTGATGGCAGCATGCCCAGGGGGATTGGCTTTCTCCGCGTCGTGCCGGAGCACCTCGGGGTGGTTAGGATCAAGTGCGCGAAGCGCTTCGATGATGCGGTCGGCGGTGGAGCCAGCCTGCCCCTCCCACTCAGCGCGCTTCTGAGCGACGTCCAGCACGGGTTCCGCGAGGACACCCCAGGTGCGGGCAAGCAGCAGCGTCTCGGCGTCCTCAACTTGTGTGAGGCGCTGCTCGTGACCCTGCTGGAGGTTGATGAAGGTGGCGATGAGGGGGTTGTAGAGCCCAGGCTCAGCGACGGGGTACACACGCATCTTGCGGTCCGAGTCGGGCCGCCCAGCCGCAAGGGAAGCCTCGCTGTACTTACATGTACACGGTGTCTGGAAGAGGCCTTGCAAGGGCGTAGCGCACGCAGGGTTTAGGCACACCCAGCGGGCGAGCGGCGTGCGACCGGGGTCGTACAGGCGCATTTCCGTGCCGCCGCAACGTTTGCACTTGCGGCCCTTAGGCAGATAGAGCGTCTCCAGGCGCCCACAGTTGTGCGCCTGCACGTACCGGAGCTGCTTCATGGTCCCGTCGCAGCCCTTGCGCGGGCAGCGGCCGAGGTGGCTACCGCGCCGACGGGCCGTCTCGTAATCAGTCACGTACCCGCACTGCTGGCACTGGACGTTCTCCGGGAACGGCTCAAAATTCACCGTGCGCGGTGCCCCGAGGCGGAAGTGCCGACTGCGCCGCGCGGGGTCGCGTATGTCGGGGAAGTTCATGCGAAAGTTCTCCGGCCACTGCGCGGCCATCTCGGCGATCGTGTCGTACAGTGCCGTCTCATTTAGGCTGCCGCTGTCGAGCGGGTCGAGGTCGATGCTGGTGACCTTGCACAACCCAAAATCGTCGTGGTGGAAGATGCTCTCGGGCGTGTGCTGGAAGAGGATCTGCGTCTGGCCGCGGGTGAACGCTTTGGGCATGGGGAAGTCCTTTGAGCGGAGGTGCTCTGATCAGCTGATGAAAGGTGAAGTTAGTTGCTGCACCTGGCGCTGCGCGATCATGACTTCCCCTTCTTGAACCACTGAAGTTTGTCGTACTCGGTGTTGATGGGCCAAAAAGGCACGGGGCGTTCCACATCACGCAGGCTGGTCATGGGTTTGGGGTTTAGGGCGTCGCCGAGTTTGCTGCTGCCGGCCACGACGCGCTGTTGGCGGAGCCGAGCGAGGAGTTCGTCAAAGGTCTCGTCAACGAGGGCGACCTGGGCAGCTTCTAGGTCTGGGTCGTAATTGCCTTGTCCGAGTGCCTGGGCACCGCGCAAGTGCGCGCGGGTGCGTTTGAGCTTGTCGTGTTCTATCCATGTCAGGGCACCGGTGAGTTCCTTGAGCCGGCTCTTGCCGCCTTCCTGAGGCACGCCGATACCGTAGATCAGCCCGGAGACCGTGCCGGAGATCGTCCGGCGGATGGCCTGTTTGGCGAAGCGGTTGACGGGGACCGGGGTGACCATGCGGTCGAGGTGGCGGTGATACTCGGAAAAGCGGTTGTAGATGCTTGCGGCGCGCAAGTTTCGCGCGGGGAGCACGACCACGACCAGGCCGACTTTCTTGCGGCCCGAGCGGCTGGATGCCTGGATGTACTCAGCGGTCTCGGCAGGGTATTTTTCCATGACCATCAGGTTGCAGCGTTCCAGGTCGACGCCGTGGCTGATCATGTTCGTGGCGATGAGCGCGTCGATGTGTTTGCTGTTGGTCCATTGTGGCGGGGTTTCGATGCGGTCGATGACGGCGGCGATATCCCCGGCGGTGGAGCGGGCGTTGAGGTACTCGGTTTCGATGGTGCGCTGGTCCTGCAGGATGGTATTACCGGATTCCTTGAGTGCGTCATTCACACGCGTGCCACTGGTGAGGCTGCCGACGTAAGTTAGCGTCATGGCGTAGTAATGGCGCAGCGCGGCGAGTTCGTCCGGTGTGGCGGTCTCACTCAGGGACGCCAGGGCGCTCGTTTCGTTCGTGAAGAGGCGAGTGGCGGTCTCACCGAGGATCTTCGCGCAGCGCGAGGCGGCGTCGGTGGACATGCCGCTGGGCCTGAATGCTAGAAATACCCGGGCGGTCTTTTCCACACCGTCGTGCTGATCAATGCGGGTGTAAAAGTTCTCGTGCCGCTGGTAACCACGACTAGGGAAGCGTCGGGCGCCCTTGACGCCATACAAGTGCCTGGCTTGGTGTTCGAAACCTTCAACGGTGGCGGTCGCGGCGATGACCTTGGCTGGATGACTGCCCGGAACCTGCGATTCACAGTAGCGGATTAAGGTCTCGTAGTGCCCAGCGAATGCGCCGAGTTCCTCTTGCAGAAGGTGCAGTTCGTCCTGGATATGGAGGCTCGGGGAGGGGTCGTAGGGCGTGATGATCTCACGCTTGGTGCCTTTCTTGCACTCGTAGAGACAGAAGTCAGTGTTGCCATACCCGTGGCCCTTTACCGTGCACTTCCACTTCGGTCCAGCCCAGAGGATCCCGAATTTCTCCTGCATGCCGAGCGTGGCGGCCTTATCAACTGTACCGACGATCATGGCGGGCAACGTACGGTAAATCTCGCTGTCGGTGATGACGAGCGGCAAGTGTTCCTTGCATGTCTTGCACTGGTGGTAAAGCCGCAGGACGTCGGGCTTTGCGATGAGTTTCACAGTGCCTTTGCCGTCGCACTTGGGGCAGTCGGCGACCATCCGGAAGGGTTCGAGGTCAGTTGGGGTGGCGTGCTGCGCGAACCATTCGGCATTGGGGTTGTTCGGCGTGGTAGTGGAGCCCACGAAGTACCCGAGAAGGAGCGGATCGCCCACCGGTTTGGGATCCATGCTGTTGAGCTCGACCTGCGCCTCGTACACCATCGTCACAGCGCGTTGGAGCTGTTGGACGCTGAGCATGCGCAGCGGGAAGCGCAGCCAGGCGGTCACGCCCATCTGCTTGCCGCGCAGGCGGTCGTAGAGCATCGCGCAGCACACCAGGCCGAGGTAACTCTCGGTCTTCCCGCCGCCGGTGGGGAACCACAGGACGTCCGCGATCTGCAGGTCGTCCACCCAGTCGTGGTGATGGCCGAGGTGGTCTGACCCGCCGCTCACACCTTCGCGCAGGGCGAGGGCAGGGAGCTGCGTAACGATATACGCGATCTGGAAGAGCCGCCAGCGCGCAAAACCTTTGGCGGAGGCTATGCGGCCCATGGTCCGGTTCATGCCCTGGAAAGCTTTGAGGAGGGCCGGCTGGGCCTTCAGTGCGGCGATCCCAGTGGCGAATCGGGCCACCTCGCCTTTGAACAACTCGAAGTCAGCTTCGCAGGCGACCAAGGCGTCTGGGGGAAGTTTTAGGCTATTGGAGTCTAGGACGGTGCCCCGCCAGTACATGACCTCGGCCTGCATCGCCTGGTGGATTTCACCGAGGCTCTCTAGGGGCTTCTCGGCGAAACGCGAGAACTCCGTTGGCAGATGGTCTTTCGTGGTCAGGCGGGGTTGGTCGAAGCGCGCCAGGGCGTGCGTGCGGAAGGTACCATGGTCCTTATCCACGGTGACGGAGGTGTTGTGCCCGACGCCCCAGACTTGGCGGTCGTATTGGTAGTCGCGCGGCACAGGGAGGATCTCAATGGGCCGGACCTGCCCGCGTTCCACGTCGCCCCAGAGTTTCGCGTCAGCGAGGATGTTCACGTTATTCTGCGTGCGCTGCTCGGTGTTCATGGGTGTGTCGTTCGACAGGTACAGCGACACGCGCACGTCTCCGTTTGCCTGCGGTTCGGTGCGTACGGTCAGGGACGCCTTCAGGTGCGGCTGGGTCTGCTCCTCTCCCCTGGACACGGCCTTGGCGAGCGCGGCTTCGAAGGCAGCCTCGCTGGCGAGGTCCTCCTCGCGCAGAGGCGCGCCGGAGCGCGTGGCGAGGGACTCCCTGTGGGCAGGGCGGTTGCGCAGGGCCTCTAAGATCAACCGGTCGAGTTCCGCCTGCACCCGGGGGCGCTCAACTGTGTCCCCGCTTCGCGTGGCGTCGAGGTCGAACTCCAGTCCACTGAGGGTGAGCGTCTGACGGCGCAGCGTATACGCGACCGTCATAGCCCGCTCGGGCGCCCCACCGCGTTTCTTCTTAGGAGAGGCGGTCGCGGTTACCTCGGGCGAGGCCACAGCCGACGCAGGTGTGCTGCTCGGCACAGGGCGGGCGGCTTTATACTCGCCTCCCAGGGAACGCAGCTGTTCGGCGTAGGTGGGCAGGTGCGCCGTGTAGAACGCGAACGACAGGTTCACGCGCAGTTTCACCCGCCCACCCTCAGGGCGCAGCAGCAGTTCGCAGCCGAGGGAGGACGCTGGCCGGCGTGCGACAGTGCGGTCGTCAGCCGACTCCACCGAGGCTGGGCTGGGACTGTCGTCTGGAGAGTCGTCGGTCTCTAGGATGGAGATGGCAGGGTCAGCCTTTGTGGAAGCGGAGGTGCGCGTCGTGATGGACACGGCTGCGTTATCTTCCGGTTCCCCTTCCGCAATCTCCGTGTTGTCGACGGTTTCCTCGGCTTCCTGATCGGTGCCAGTGGCTTGGGCGACTTCCGGGTCCTGCCAGGGGGTGAGCACGCCGAGATGGCACATGTCAATGGGGAGGTAGTTGATCAGGACGGGGTCGTCGCTGCCGGAGAGGGCCGCTTCAAGGCGCCGGGCGAAGAGGTTAATGACCTCGATTTCCTGCGGGTAGCGGGTGTTCAGGTGCGTGGGCACGGTCGGCGCAGGGCGGGCCACGGCACCGGTTGCAGAGAATTTCGGGGTCGGCTCAGGGATTGTCGGGCTGGATTCAGGCGTCATGCGGGGTATACCTCCAGGGCGGCGGGGAGCGATTTTGAGGTGGGTTACGCCGTGACGCGCGTTACGTGGGTAACGATGCGCAGTTCAGCGGCATCGAGCAGCTCGGCGAGGTTGCGGTCAATCTTGCGGGCGCCGTTCATCGCCTCGCGATAGTTCTCGCCGGTGGCGATGGCGCGCAGCACGCGATGCAGGGCGCGACCGGCAGTGCGGTTGCGGCCGCGCATGCTGCAGATGACGGTGAAGGTCTGCTCGATCAGGTCTTCCTTGGGATAGACGCCGCTGCGCACTGCGAGGAGCTGCATGGCCGAGAACTGCTGCGGATCGGAGCCAAACTCGGCAAGCCAGCTGCGCAGGGTGCTGTAGTCCTCGGTGAGTCCGGCGGCGTTGAGGTTCCGCCAGAGGGCGCGGACGTTGGGGTTCTCGGCATTGAGGCGGTTTTTTGCGGCGGCCCAGAGTTGCAGCAACAGGCGCTGGGTAGGGGGGAGTTTGCCGTCAAGGACTTCAATGAGGCGGTCAAAAATGGTGGAGTAGGCGTCGTCGACCATCACGATGACCTGCATGCCGCAGGTGACGTCCGTGGCGGGGATGCGCAGAAGTTTTCGCGTGGCGGGGTAGAAGACGTCCATGTGGGAGCTGACGGGCACGTTGATGGCGCCGTCGTCAAAATGCACGGTGAGGTGAGGCGTGAGCGGACTGCTGGAAGTGTTGCGGCCGTCGGCGCCTGGCGTGCGGGCGTGAAGAGCTTCCAGGGCGGTCTGCGCAGTGGTGGCGAGGTCGTCAAGGTCGAGGGTGACGTCGATTGGCGCTTCGATGAGGAGTTTCAGGGGCGCGCCCTGCAAGTCGAGGACGCGCAGGGCGGGCCGGGGCGTGGGGGTGGCCATGACGCCATTTGGGGTGGGGACGTTTAGGGCGTGCAGGGCTGCGCGCAGGGGCTCGCAGTGCTGGGCGCTCTCGGCGGCGTCATAGTGGGCACGCAGCTGGGCATTCAGCAGGGGCAGCTCATGCGGGTAGAGTAGGTAGTCGTGCTCATGCGCGGGGTAGAGGCCGAGCATGCCGCCACGGCCATGCGGGTACCCAGGCCAGATCACACGTCCGAGCGAGGTGAAGTGGGAGCGCCGAGCCAGGGCAGAGCCATGCAGAAATTCGAGTGTGCCGCTCAGCACGGCGTCCAGCAGCGCAGGGTTACGGACAGTCATAGTCTCGCGCAGCCCTTCGGTTTCTGCTTCGGTGGGGCAGACGACCTGTAAGGGGACTGCGAGACAGGGGGCTGTAAGGAGCGCCTGGAGCCGCTGTTCCAGTGCGGTGTACTTGGCACTCTGAGCGCGGACTTCGAGTAGGGCGTAGACGCCTTTGAGATCCTGAACGAGTCGCCTCCAGGGCCCCTGCAGGGCGGCGTCGGACAGGTCTGCGTCTTCTAGAGCGTCAAGCTGATCGCGGAGCATCATACCGCCCCAGCGGCGTCTGGCGGCACGTTCGTACTCGTGGAGGGGCGTGATCATTAGGCGCAGCCGGTGATAAATCCGCCACGCTTCGAGAAGGCTCTGCGGCACGGGGCGCATCAGGCCCATGAGCTGACGGAGGCCTTTGCGGACCCGTTCCAACGTGGCATCGAGGTCGGCGTCGTGGGTGACGTAGGCGGTGCTGTACAGGCTCGCGCTGGGCGGAGCGTTCAGGCCCAGGGCGCTGGCCGCTGCGGCCAGCGCGCCGGGGTACCAGGGCCAAGTGGCTGTGGCGGGGAGACTCTGGGTGTGATGGTAGCCGTGCAGTGGCGTGACCAGGAGGCGCAGGGGGACCTTCTCTGTGGCGCGCAGCAGCTCCGGGAGGCGCGCTTCGGTCTGCGGATGGGTGGCGTCGATGACGGCCGCGCCTATGCGGCGGGGCAGGTCGGGGAGGCGGGCAACCCAGCCGGGGTTGGCGAGGAGTACGTGGGGGTGCTCGCTCGTGAAGGGCTGGTAGCGGCTGAATGACTCGTGCGGCCAGAGTTTCGTGAGAGGCATTCCGTCGGCTACTTGGAGAGCGTCGAGGCGGTCAGCAGCGTTACCGATGCCAGGCGTGATGAGCAGCACATGCCCGGAGAGCCGGGACCCACCGCGGTTCTTGTGGAAGACATCGGCTACAAGCAGCCCGGTGGCGGCGCTCAGGGCACTGTAGTCACCGGGCGGGACGAGTAGATGCAGAGTGGTAGCCTCGCACGGCGGAGGGCCGCTCAAGAGCCGGGCGGCAAGGGCGGCGCTAACGCGCCCGTGGGCGGGCGTGGCCCGGGGCAACACGCGCTTGAGCAGCGCCTGGATAAGGAGGTCTTCCCGGGCGAGATCTTGCAGGGCATCTGGCCAGGGCATCAGCTGTTGATTCTTTCAGCCTTGAGGCCCTGGCCGCTGAGAAGGTTCTGGAAGAGCGTATCCAGGCGGGGTTCGCCACACTGGTGCACGGCGCGGGCGAGCGCGAGGCCGACGGTGCGCAGTTCCTGAGCTTCCTGGCTGTCCCCAGCGTGCGCGATCAAGGGTTCAGGCGGCTCGACCGGCTTGCCTGACTCGCTAGGGTGCTTGGTTCTGGGACTGCACTCGATAACGAGGTCGTGGAGCATGCCCTTACCGCCACGCTTGGAGTGATCGGCGTCGTTCTCGGCGCGGGTGATGGCTAGTGCGTCGACCTGCAGGCCCGCGCCGCGCAGCGCCCCAGCGAGAGCCTGCCATGCCTGGATCTTGCGATTGTGGAAGGTTAGGATGATCTTCCCGCCAGGCTTGAGGGTGCGCCGGGCCTCGGCGAGCGAGCGCTGGATGGTCTTCTGGTAGTCGCCGCCACTAACCTTGCGGGCGCTGTTCGGCACAGCTTCTTGCTCGTGGCGGTATTTGGGGAGCTTGGCGTACTGAGCAAGCCAGACGTGGAAGAGTCTGGAGAGTTCACCGTACTGCACGTCGTCGAAGTACGGCGGGTCGGTAAGCACCAGGTCGACCGAGCTGCCCGGGAGGCCCTGGCGGACGCTGGAACCGATAGCGATGTGGCACCGCCCGCTGATAGGAGGGCGGCACTGTCCCCGCGGGCGCACCGCCACGCGACGTACCTGCTGCCACTGGGGGAAGGTGTCCAGCGCCCATGCGAGGGCCTTGCGGGCGGCTTTGAGGCGCCTGGGGAGAGTGCCGCGGCCAATCGGGGAGGCGAAGTTCGTCTCAACCACGAAGGTGGTGTGGGCATAGTGGTGGTTGGCGAAGCCTTCGAAGACCTTCTGGTGAAAGCGGTCCCAGCGGCACAGATACGCGGGCATCTCGGCGAGGCCGATCACGGCGTAGGCGAGGCGGTCGCGACAGGCTTGGGAGACGTCGAGGTCCCGGGTAAAGCGCAGCGCTTCGAGAAGGTAATGCGCTTGCCGGGGCGTGTACAGGTCACCCCAGGTGGAAAAGCCGATCTGCTTTAGGCGCTTGGTTTCCAGGTCATCGGGCATGGCAACCTGGACTTCTTCGGGAAGAGAGAACGGATCAAGGAGAGGATCGTCGTCTTCGGGGAGGCGCAGGGTGGTTGTCAGGCCCTTGGAATGTTTAACCTCCTGCACAAGTACGGGCTTCCAGCGGCTGCCGGGCAGGAACGCAGCGAACAGAGCGCAGTGCCCGCAGTGCACGCAGGTCTTGTGGGTGTGGCCGCGCCGCTGGGGCACATCCGCCTGCCCACAACTCGCGCAGGGCAGGCGACCGTCTGTGACGGGGCGCCTCTCCACGTGCCCGCACGCCTGACAACCGAAGTACCCCTCTGTGGGAGATGCAGAGAGTTCGGTTTCCTGGGCCTCGTCAGCCTTCCCTTTCCCTCGTGTCTTTGCAGGCTGTGGGATCTGAGTGACGAGGTGCTCAGGGAAGAAACTCACGCGACCCTCGCAATCCGGACACTGGCCCTCGCGGACATAGAAGATGTGCGAGAGCACCCGGCCGTCCTCGCGGGTGTAATAATGGTCCAGTCTTCTCAGGTGCTCGGTCAGAGCAGCGGCGGCGGCGTCGAATTCCGCGAGGCTGCAGCTGGCCAGGCTGGCCTTCAGGCCCAGAGCCGGCCAGGGGTAGAGATCCTGCGCGTAGGCTGCCAGGCCGCGCCGGGCAGCTTCTACGCCGACCGTTCCGCCGCCCGAGAAGATGTCCGACACGACGAAGCCCGCATCGCCCCCTGGGTTGGCAGCGTCAATGATCGCGCCCATCAGGCTGTGCGGCCGCCGCGCCCACCAGCGGAACACTGAGATTGACGGCGTGTACACGTGGCGGTTCTTCTGCTCTTTTGCCACGGCTGCTTCAATCTCCAGCCAGCTCAGACGTGAAAGCACGGTGCCTGCAGACGCAGTTGTCGCCGCTTCTGAAGTAATAACGTCCAGGGACCCAGCATGACCGGTGGGCAAGCTGGTACGGCGATGGTCTAAGGTCATGCAGTTTCAGTATAGGCGTCTGTGTGGGACTTCTTGCCGCAAATTAGCCCAACATGGAGTGTCGGGGGGTTCTGGAAACTTAATCTCAGTGGGGCCGGAACCGCGGAGTAGGCGGCTTGATTCTCAAGCCGCCTGCTGCAGTGCCTCTTTCCAGAGTCGGAGCGCCCCGGTTTGGTTACGCCGTCGAAGGTCGGCGGGAGCGATCGTTCGGGTGTGGCGGTAAAGGTTCGAGACTAGGGCATGCAGGGCAAGGAACTCTTGCGTTCGCCGCCCAAGTTTGAAGCCCAGTTGGCTTCGCTCCTGCTGCCGTGTGGGTCGATGTGATTGCTCGACAAGATTGTTGCAACGCGCTGCGGAAACGACATGAACGTGCTCCACGACGTGGAGCACAGGAAGTTCCCGAATGGCCGCCCCACAGTTCCAGAGCTTGTCGGTGTGGACGATCTCTGGGACCTCGTACTCACTGAGCAGCCGCGTGAAGAAGGACCTCGCTGCCCGGGTGTTGCGGTATTGCTGAAGAAGGATGTCGCGCACGGCGCCATTCTCATCGACGGCTTTCCAGAGCCAGTGCCTCGCCCCACCGACCTCAACGCATACCTCGTCCAAAAACCACCGCGAACCCGGGGGTGTTTTAAGGAAGCTGCTACCAAGTGCAAAGTGAAATGTTTTCACAAGCAGGGACCTGAGAAAGTACCTGCTTCAAGCAGTGTCGGCACTTTCTTCAAGTGCTGCTTGGGCATTTCTGGAAGCAGACCAGGTGGCAAGTGGCTTGCCAGGCCCGAAGTGCCATCGCTCTTGGCCTATCCGGTCCTTCCAACTTTTGAAGTGAATCATCGCCTGCCGCGTCCTACAGGAGAAATTCGTCACTTCGCGTTTCTTCAAACACCCCATTTTGTCGCAACTCGGCCTGGACGCCCACTTCCACGAATTGCACACTATACCGTCCAGTCCGCTGAATTTCGGCCTCAAAGCCGTTTAAAACTGTCCGGACCATTGGAAGGATCTCCGGTCGTCAGTTAGACCATCACAGCTGCGTCAAGGCATCTGTGGGCCGGCCTCGGGGAGTGCTTCGGCGCTGTCGAGGCTGTCGAGCAGCAGGGTCATCACCCGCTCCAATGCCTGAGGGGACGCTGGGTGCAGAGCGCTAAACCGCACCTCCCATTCATTCTTCCGGTCCCCGGCCCGGGCTGGATCCTCTAACTGTCGGAAGACCTCCAGCAGTTCACGGCACCGCGCTGGCTGGTCAAACGGAGGAATGGCCGGAATGACCGATTTATTCAGTGAGAGTGTGCCATCGCTATAGAGGTACATCAGGCTCTGTGAGGAAGCCGGATGACGGAGCTGAACGGAACCCATCTTCTGGCCCCGGCCCCACTTCACCTCTACTTGCCGGGCAGCCGCCACGTCCAGCAGGCGATGCATCAGAGTGAGCCCCACCAACTCACCACGCTCAGTCAGCTGCGCCGCCAGTCGCGCCTGCGTCCAGACCTCGCCCGGCTTCGAGCTGGCGGTAAGGCCTGGTTTGCGGTCCTGCGCCCTCACGCTCTGTCCCACCACCTGCGGGACCAGCACCTGCGCGCCGCCTCCACGGAACTGCCGCACCTCGACGCCCAGCACCTCGATCTGCGCGAACGCCCCATTCAAGAACTCGATCACCCGCCGCAACTCCGGTGGGATGAGGTCCGCCACGAACAGCAGCCGCAGGCGACCCTCGCTCAGGTTCTCCTCGGCCCGTGCCCAGAAAGTCTCCACGTCGCCATCCCAGATGGACTGCACTTCCTGCACCGGATCGAGTCCCTGCGCGGCGCAGCGGCCCTCGAAGGCCGCCCGCAGCCGCGAGCCCGGCCAGTACCTGCTGGCGTGCGCTGCGTAATCCAGCATCTGCCCAATGACCTCGCGCCGAATGCGGGTATCGGTGCTGCGCTTGACCTCAATCAGGGTGGGGCGCGCGTCCTGATCCAGAAACAGGTGATCAAGCGCCCAGCGGCCCACACCGTCCAGCTGGTCGGGCACGGCAATCTCTGCCTCGATCAGCAGCCAGCGGCGGGGCGAGCCAGCGTCGATCTGCTCGCCGGCTAAGAGCGCCGGGTGGGCGCTCAGCAGGTCCTGCAGGATGGCTTCGGAGTCGTAACGTTCCTCGCGCATCTGGGTAAGTTGCCCTCCCTGAACCTGGTAGACGATGCCGTTCACCCGATCAGCATAAACATCAAGTAACAAGGGGGGGTTTTAAGGAAGCGGCTACGAAACGCGAAGTGACGAATTTCTCCTGTAGGACGCGGCAGGCGATGATTCACTTCAAAAGTTGGAAGTACCGAATAGGCCAAGAGCGATGGCACTGCGGGCTTGGCAAGCCACTTGCCACTTGGTCTGCCTCCAGAAATGCCCAAGCAGCACTTGGAGAAAGTGCCGACACTGCTTGAAGCAGGTACTTTCTCAGGTCCCTGCTTGTGAAAACATTTCACTTTGCACTTGGTAGCAGCTTCCTTAAAACACCCCCGACTAGGGCCGCAGCAGCCACGCGGCTTGATGGCCTGAAGGCCGGCCAACGCCACCGCCGCCCCAGTGGCTGGGGCGGCGGTATGGAGTGTGGCCACCTTGAGCGGCGTGATCGACGGCATCCAGTGGCCTTCACCGGGCGCCCTAGCAGGCGCAACGGGTTTGGTTGAGAGGCTGCCCTTCACCTACTGTGAGGATAAGAACTACGCCTTAGGTGGTGCCCCTGGCCGGTAAAGCGGCCTGAAGTCCCCTATGTAGCCTCGCGCCAGCTGCTGATTGACAATGATGTTGACAGCACGGCCCACTTCAGGCGAATCATCCTCTCGGACTTGCTCCAACAGCTGCTTGACGTAGCGTACAGCCATGCCGTCCAGAGGCTGCGCTTCTACCAGGAGGGCGATGATGTTCAGAATAGTGTTCCGCTCTGTGTCTGGGAACTCAGTCAAGGTCTTAATCAGGATGAAATCGTTTTGCCCACTTCTGGGTAGGCCGGCGATGCTCCTCAATTCGTTGAGGCGCCATGACAACTCAATCTGGGAATTTCCCAGCAGCCAAACGAAAGAAGCACGAATCTCCCGCTGGTCTTCCTCAGGTCGTGCAGGGAGGACGCCGCTTTTGACCGCTGCCCACAACTGCTGAAGATTGGCGACATACGCCCTGACATCGCCATCTGTCCGCTCCAAGGCTTGTCCCATGAATGCGAAGAGATTGGCCAGAGCAGCACCCGTCGTTTTCCTTAGGAAATGCTCCAACAGTTCATCTGGTTGACCAAACGTAATTAAGCCACGAACGAAGAACATTCCGATATGTTCGGCATACTCTTTCTGGACCTGCTCATTGGTGTCCCAGATGGGTGAAGCCGCACCGAGGTCCTCACGCGCATACTGAGCGTAACTGGACCGCAACAATTCAAAGACGCGACTGTAAAAGCGGTTCCATTGAAGGTGCGTACTCCAGGTGGCCGAGGAGCGCCAAGGCACAGCCCGGTCAAACAGGATTTGGGCCAGCTTGGCCGCGTAGGCCGCGTCGTGATACTCAAACCAGGGCAGGGTCGGTACAACAGCAGCGGCAACAGCGCCTGACCGTTCTCGGTTTAGGTGATTCAAAATCAAGGTTTGACCTTCATCCAGCACTCTCTGTAATTCTGGGTGGTCGCCCTTTGAACGGCCAGTCTGAACCATGCCCAGGAAGCGAATCAACGCGTGCATGACTTTTCCGCGGGTCACATTGAGAGAGCGGGTAAAGGCGTCACCATAATCGCCCAGATTTTCTATCTCTGAATCTGGGGGTGGATCTGGATCAAGCAGTGCTTTGGCAAGGACGGCGCCAATGGCCTGGGCTTGAGGCAACAACTGGTCGACAATGTCGTCACGCTTGAGGGCCTTTTCTAAATAGTCGGCCATGGTGCCGACGCAGAAGGTCCAGTCTCTCACGCTGGGCTTCTGCTGGGATTGATTGCACACAAAGTCGAACATTTCGAGGTAGGACGTCCATATGGGAACGTCTTTTACATCGTTTGACCTGTAAGCGTCCAGAATGTGCCACAGGTAGGTGGGATCGATGGTTTTGAGAAGGTCTGTGTGCCGGAGATACTCACCCGGGCGCTGAATCGCATCTTGTCTGACCACGTCGGCCAGGCCTTCAACCCGCAGGTGCGGCTGATCAAACCAGTCGTCTCCAGTGGAGGGGGCTTCCCCCTGAAGAAGTTGAATGACTTCAGGAATGCTCTTGGCGGCCAACATATCGGTCGTGACAGAGCTTGACGTGCCCTCCCGAGTCCGCATCTTTGGGCCGCTCTCGCGCTGTTGGCTGTGCAGGGTCTGTAACCTGTCCCATTCGACTTGAAGGTCCGGGGAAAGGTGGGGCGCCAGTCGGCTAAGTCTGCGCAGGAGGACGCGTTCAGCTCGGCCCTGGGCATAGGGGTCAGTCTCTGCCAGAAACCGCGATTCAACGGCCAGAGGAGTCGTCACCCAGGACCAGACCGTGCGCTGCGCCTCTCTTGAAAGGCGTGGAAAGTGAACTCGAACGGCATCTTCATATTCGGGAAATTCTTCAAAGGCGAAGCGGTCTAAAAGGGCCTCTTCAATAAATGTCTGGGGTGCATTCGGCTGCGCAGCCAAGAGCAACAAACGCAGGCGCGTGAAAAGTGCTTGCGGACGACTTTGGAGACTGAGCCAGGCGTCTCGAAACTTCACGTCAGACGGATTCGTGTTCAGTTCATCTTGGAAAGCTTTCAACAAAATCGGCAATGCCTCATCCTCATGAGGGCGTTTAGTCTGATTTAAATGGGTAAAACTTGTGAAGCTGAAGCGGGAAAATCGTTCGTACTCTTCTGATTGATTAAATTCTGCCAGTAAATCTAAAAGTGTGGAGATGAACCAACTCTTTTCTGAGAGCTGGTTTTTGTTGTTATCTAAGAATTCGCGATACTCCCAGGCGCTGATTTTGGGTCTGGGATCGGAGTATTTCAATTTCTCGCTGTATCGTGGTGATAAGAGATAGCGTGTAAGATATTCATCCAAGCCTTGAGGATTGGGGTGACCCAGTAAATCACCCACCAGTCCCCTAATCTCATACATGGTGTAGTCTTTCTCAGTGAGATCCCAAGTTTCGATTTTGGAAAGTAACACCCTTTGTGAATTTCTAGGAAGCTTGCGGAGAATCTGAGTAAAGAACGATTGAGTCTGAGGAGTATCAAATTGAAGATTCGCAAGGATTCTTACGATGTCATCAAAATATAAATGGGCAATGTTATAGAGATAAGCTAGACGAGCAGGGTATCTCTCTATACTTTCTTGGAAATAGCAATTTTCCCTGAGAAGAGCAGGAAGCCAATCATAGCGTTGCAGATTGTGAAAAAAGTAATCATTGTATACTTTGTGATTGATAAATTCAAGGAACTGAGTAAGATCGCCAGGTGGCGCATCTTCCAGAAGTGCGTCAAGTTTGTCCAAGATATCTATTGCTCTGACCTCGTTAATGGTGGTTCACCTCCCTGCTCGTTGATGCTTTGTACACCCTTATCGGCGTTAGCAAGTGCGGAAATCATACTCTTCAGCTGTTTAAAACTATTCCCAGGATCAAACCAGATGGGGACCACACCCATTTTTTGAAAATCATCCTCCGCATTATTCAAAGCTTCAAAATCTAATATGGCCTTTGTACCTTCATATATACACGGTAGATTCATAAATGCAAAGAGGTGCTGCTGCTCCAGAGCAGGAGCCATTGTGTTAGTTCTCTGTGTTTGAACTAGTGCTTCGAGGATTTTAGGAAACGGGTCATCTCTACTGAAGCCTAAACCAATAAAAATTATCGTCTCATGAGCAAAAATGTCACGAAGAAAGTGCTCTAAATTGGTATCTTCATTATAATATCTTTCATATTCGGAAGAAGCAAGGGCAATATCTAACTGATCGGCCCTCTGCCCCTCGTCTATATAACCATGAATATGATAGATTCTATGCTTCTTTGGAGTCGCCCGATCTATATAGTCGCCATAGGCGTGTCTAGAAAGCGAAATCTCAAAACCCTGACCGGAAAAGCGTTCCATCAGGGCGCGGCCATAGTTTGTCGTTACGATGCTCTGAACTTTTAGACGCCCTATTTCTTCCATGACACGCTGGTTTATTGATTCCCACTGTTGATACTCTTTCAAGATGGCCTGTCTGTATTTCTTTATATCGACTGTGGCTCGTTCCGCGCGCGCTTGCTGAGATTCAGCCTTATCAATCGTTAGAGGTAGGCCGCAGAACTCAAGAATTGCGTCGATAAATTTTCCCCATCCCGCATGAACTCCCACTTCAACCCCAGAACCGATGAAAAGAAAGGGTCGGGTTGGTTGGGCATACTGTTTGTGCAAGGCCTCAATTCGCTTCGGTGAGACCTCGAAAATCTCGCTGATGGTTTGATACTGGCGACCAGTCACAACCGTATGGTAAAACATTGTTCATCCCACCAAAGGCGAGAACGCAGGAATATCAAGGCCCCCAAGCCTCTGTAAAGGCCTGGGAATCGGCACTCTTTGCCTTTACAACGTTCCCTTCAACGTGGTCGCCGCCTTGAAGGCGACCTTCTTGCCCGCCGGAATCTGAATCCGCTCGCCCGTACGCGGCTTGACCCCGGTGCGCGCGGCCGTCGCCTTCACATTCAGGGTGCCCAAACCGGCCAGGCCCACGCTCCGCCCCGCCTTGACCGCTTCGACGATCCCGTCCAGGGCCGCCACCACGGCCGCCTCGCTCTGCAGCTTCGTCAGGCCCGTGCGCTCGGCCACCAGCGCCACGAGCTGGGTCTTGCCGATCTTCTGGCCCTCGGTGGCCGGGGCATCGGTCGTGGCCGCGCTCTTCGGAGTAGCGGCCTTGGGGGCTTTCGGGGCAACCGTCTTCGCCGACTTTTTCGTCATAGCCCGCAGTGTGTGCGTGTGACAAGCGAATTGCAAGGGTCGGGGCCGACAGATCTCCAGGTCTGAGAGGGGCGCCAACCCTGGGGACTTGACCAGGCGCACCAGCGCCCCCTGAAGGTAGGGCGTGCCGGTCATGGCATGCCCGCCCACCTCTGGGCGCCTCTTGGAGACCCTATGAAATTTTTGCCCCTCGCCGCCCTGCTCCTCCTGAGTTCCTCATCGGCCAGCGCCGCTTTCGAGCAGCGCCTCCTGGCCAGTCCCGAAGTCCAGCTCGCCCAGAAGCTGGGCGTCAACTCGGTGACCTACGCCGGCGGCGTGCTGACCGCCAGTGTGACCCAGCAGCTGAGTGCCCAGCGCGCCGCGCCCCTCACCGTGCAGCAGGTGCAGGCCGCCCTGAAAGCCCAGGGCCTCAGCCCCCAGCTGGCCAGCCGCGTCACCGCCCTGAACACGGTCACCGTGGCGTACAGCGCGCCGCAAGTGGCCAGGTACGCGGGCGCCGTCGAGGATGTCCTGGACGGCCAGACCTGGCCCCACACCATCAGCGCCGACTTCCAGCGCGGCCAAGTCGCGGTCAGTCTCGATGTCAAACATCACGAGGCCTTCAAGAAGCTCCTGGGCAGCCGCGTACCGGCCGCCGCCCTGCGACTCGGCGGCGCGCCGCAGCTGCGCACCCTCTCGGACAACGGCTCCCCCAGCACCAATCAGTACATCCAGGAGCGCGTCCGGCCCTGGGGCGGCGGCGCCCGCATCAACTCCGGCGGCCTGGAATGTTCTGCCGGTTGGTTCGGCGTGAAAAACGGGGAAACCTACCTCGTCACGGCCGCCCACTGCGTCAACCCCAGCCGCACCACCAGCTTTTATCAGTATCTGGCGGGCGACGGTGACCTGATCGGCGCCACCACGAACGTCCACCGCAGTGGCACCGACGCCATTGCCATCCGGCTGACCACCACCAACTACAGCCCTGAGGCCCTGGTGGCGGACGACTGGTCCGGCCGCATCATCAGCCGCGAGAGTCAGAAAGGCGGCGCGCCCGCGCCGAACATGGCGCAGAAGATCAAGCTCAGCGGCGCGACCAGCTACCGGCGCGAGTGGACGTGGTTCGTCGACTTCAACCGCATCGCCGTGCAAAAACAGCGCATTCAAACGGACAGCGGCTTCGTGGTGGACGCGTACACGTCCTGCATTGTGGCCAGCTATGACCAGGCCAAAAACCCACGCAAGCTCAACGGCGCGCCGCAGGGTGGGGACAGTGGCGGGGTGCTGCTGAATGAAGCCAGCCAGGTCATGGGCACGATGACGGCCATCGGCCCCTTCGATCCCACGCGCCCAGCGCGGGACTGGGAAATGGCGTACTGCTTTACCAACTGGGACGACGCCACCCGGCAGACCGGCGTGACCCCCATTAGCAAGTAACGAC
This sequence comes from Deinococcus betulae, assembly GCF_020166395.1. Classification (NCBI taxonomy): domain Bacteria; kingdom Thermotogati; phylum Deinococcota; class Deinococci; order Deinococcales; family Deinococcaceae; genus Deinococcus; species Deinococcus betulae. The sequence continues at coordinate 74,598 of NZ_JAIQXU010000016.1, forward strand.
CGCTCGCGTTTCTGGTCCACCTTCTGGGAGGTGTATGACGACTCGAATTCACCTGCTGACCACGGTATTGAGGGTCCTCAAGGAAGGGCTGGGGCAAGCCGCCCTGTTTGTGCTGATCGTCCTGGCCCTGGTCGGACTCATGGCCCTGGCCTGGGACGGGTCAGCGCCGCTGCGCCCCGTGATGGACCGCATGATCGCGGCGAAAGGGGTGGGCCTGCAGGTCCTGCTCCTCGTCTGTCTTCTGAGGAGCGCCGCGCAGCTCCTGATGCAGTTCTGGTTCAGGTCGGGGGCCGCCTGGCTGAGAAACACGTCCTTTCTGGCCACCGCGCTGTGGCTGGCCTTCGCCACCATTCCGGACCTCAACGTCCTGCTGCTCGGCGGCGCGGCCTTGATCCTGAGCCTGTACCTGGTCGAAGCGGCACAGCTGGTCTGGCACCACTGGCGCCAGGCCGCCACCCCACACACGAGTAAGCCCACCTGAATCTTTCCCGCCTTCCCTTTTCTTGGAGACCTAATGAAACGACTTGCTGCGCTGACCCTCACGACCCTGCTGCTCGCCGCCTGCCAACAGGCCACGCCCCCCCGCACCGCCACCCCTGCTTCCCCCACCCAGATCGCCGCCCAACTGGCGGAGTATCAAGAGAAGTCAGACGCCCTCGTGCACGGTGTGGAGTTGGCCTTTACGCCCGGCGTCACGTCGCAGGCCCTGAACGCCACGGCCCTGAGTGACGTCAACCGCAGCAAGCTGGAGCAGCTGCGCCAACAGGCCGTCGCCCGCTTCCCTGAACTGCTGACCCAGCCCGCCTGGCTGGCCGAGAGCTCCCAGCTGGTCGGCGTGCAGGAAGCCCAGAGTGTCACCAGCAACCTGGACGGCCTGTTTGTCATTGCCACGGTGGCCACCGATGATCCCCAGAAAACCGCCTGGGTGGCCACCATCACGGTGGACATGACCAAAGGCACCCTCGTGAGGGCCACGCTGAACGACGAGCTGACCGGCGGCTATGTGCCCCCGGCCATGAAGCACATCGGCCCGGACGGCAAAGTGCCGATGATTCGGCGCTCGTACGATGTGTCTCAGCCGGACATCACGGTGGCGCCGGTGGCGGCCATGTCGGTGCCGCGTGAACCGCAGTCGGCAGTGTTCGTCTATGACGGCGCAGGTGTCCTGCAGCGCTGAGTGGAGGCGCGTCACCGCGGTGGGTGCCCTGGGGGTGCTCAGCGCGGCCTCTCGACCTGGCCGGGGGCGCTCGCGGTGACCGGGCTGCTGGCGCCGCTGATGGTCTGGGCCTACAGCGGCACGCTGGCCCTGCTGCCTCCTGGACTTCGGAGCGTCCTGCTGGTGGTCGCCCTGCCGGTGGGGCTGCACCTGCTCTGCGCGCTGCCGCTCGCCTGGCTGGCCCGGCGCAGCGCTTCGCCCCTCACCTGGGCCGGCGTGGTGGCGGCCGCCGACCTGCTGCTGGCCAGTCCTCTGCTGGGCGTGTACGCTGACCCCAGTACGCCGTCTGTGTTCCTGCTCGCGCCGATGTGGCTGGCCGGGCCGGCGACCGGCACCCTGCTGGTCCTGCTGGCTGGAGGCCTACTGGGCAGGTTGACGGCCCTCCTGCCGCTGGCGGTGCTGGCCCTGGCCTGTCTCTGGTCCCCCGCGTCCCCGGGCGCCCCAATCACTCTGGCGGCCGGACAAGGGGGCAACACCGGTATCAGGGCCATCAACGAGGTGCCGCAGGGCCAGGCAGAAGCCGAAGAGGGGCAGTGGAAGCTGAGACTTCAAGGTGTCCAAGCGGATCTGATCGTGCTGCCCGAAGATGCCAGTGCGGTGCGCCACACGGGGCCAGCTTTCCGCAGACCCTTTGCGCCGAACGTGCTGTATGGGGCAGTGGAGTATGACGCCCTGGCGGCGTACAACAGCGTGTTTGCGGGTGGAGAGCGGCTGTACCGCAAGCGCCGCCTGGTGCCCACGACGGAAACGCCCTGGCTCACCCCGGGTCGGCAGGCCCTGGCGCCGGTGGACGTGGCGGGCATGCGCGTGGGCATCCTGACGTGTGTGGAGGCTCTCTTTGCGCTGGATGCGGCGCAGCTCGCGCGGCAAGGCGCCCAGGTGCTGGTGGTGCCGGCGTCGAACAAGCACCCGAAGACGGCCCAGCTCCAGCTGGCGGCCGCGCGGGCCGCAGCGGTGAGTGCTGGGCTGCCCCTGGTGCTGGCGTCTGAAGCAGGCCAGAGCGCCATTGTCACGAAGGAGGGGAGAACAGTAGCTCGAGGTAACTGGGCACAAGCGCAAGTCGTGTCAGGGGAAGTATTGCAAGGTCATCCAAGTTGGTACTCCTGGTTAGCACCTTTTTGGCTAATCTTGCCATGGGGGTTCGTAGTAAAGCTTGCGGCAGGATGGGCGCTCAGGCAAATTCATTTCAACCATATCAGTACCCTAGCGTAGCGTCATAACATCTGCGTTAACTTGAATTGCGCCGCTTCAACACTAAAATCTATCTGTGATACTGCTGAAATCCCAGCGTATAACCTTGCTCCATCACACCTTCAACGATTCCATTAATCGATTCTACAAGTTCAGGATTTTCAATATGCCGAGTTTGCTCCAATAACTGCAAAATGAGATGGGCTTGACGCCTATCTATACTCGTAGAATCAACAATCTGCTTAGTATATTTTAGAACCAGTTGGGTACTGTCACCCACAATTCTCTTAAATTCGGCCAACACCTTCGACACTGTCTTAGGAAGCACTTCTGAACTTTCTAGCAGTATGGACAGTTGACTAAATTTCCAGTCCAATTCAAGAAGCGGATTAGAAAAAAGTAACCCAAACTCATCTCTAACACTTGTCTTACGCTCTTTTAAATTAAATCTGTTGTCTGCACCACTTAATATCTCCCACCAACTTTGAAGTCGATTCGCGTATATTCTGGTCTCACCGCTAGTATTACGAAGACTCTGATTCAGAAAGGTTAAAGTTTCAACCACGGCAATATCATCGGCATAATTTAGGAACGCTTCTATAATTCTATCATCCTCAAAAAGATTTAGATCATTCCTAATATAATGCATCGCCACATGTTGACCGAAAGCGCGCTGAACCTCTTTATCAGTACTCCAAAGGGCAGAGCCGGTGCTTGGCAAGTCTTGAACAGCATATTCGGCATAAAATGAACGTGTTACGGCAAAAAACTGACTGTAAAAACGATTCCACATTAGATGAGCCGTCCACACTGGCCTCGATATCTGTGGATGACGACGGTCAAATAGGATCTCAACCAGCTTTTTCCCCAATACAGGATCAATAAACATTATCCAAGGAAGGTTTCTGACTGGAGCAGTATATACCGCTGCACTTTTCTCGACCCCCGAAGATAAATGATCAAAGATAATCTGCTTTGATTCCACTAGCAATTGATTAGCAGCAAGGTCACCATGTTCAGATGAATAATCATATGCCCACCCCATAAACTTGAGCAAGGCGTGCATAATTTTCCCACGAGCTACATTAAGAGATTGAGAAAATCTATCACTCTCAACCTTCCATTGCTCCGAATCCTCATCAAGAGGAGGATCTGGGTCCTTGAGGCCTTCCCTTAACACATCCAAAAGCTGTGGCGCATCGACTAGATTTGAACGAGTGAGCTCATCTTTTAAGATACGCTCAGTAATAAGATCTGCTAAGCCCCCAACACAATCAGACCATTCATGATCTCCCAATGGATTCGTCTGAGACTTATGGTTAGAGAAGTGGAGAAGTTCAATGACAAGGCGTACGCCTGGAAGCGGCGAATTCTCTTCAGCACGCATGGTGTAAATAATTGTTGACAAATACTCAGGTGGAATAGATTTTAGAAAATCAAGCGACGTAAAATAAATATCCGGGCGCTGAACGACATCGCGCCGAAGAACATCTCTAAGGCCGGCAATCCGATGGTGCGGTTCATCAAAGTGTTCATCTCCAGTGCTTGGAGGATCCTCACTGAGGAGCTTCGCTATCTCAGTGAGACTCAGTGTAGCTAGATCCTGAGGTGTCAGAATGCTGCTGGTGCCGTCTTGGACGTAGAAATTCGGACCATAGCTTTCTTGTTCACCATATTGCTCAGACAACTGTCGCCATTGCTTTTGTAAATCATCTGGAATATATGGGTTTATTGTTTGAAGTCTCTTCCAGAGGTTTCTTCTTAGATGTTGACTCAGGCCCTGCGGATAGTTTTTTTCATAGTAAGCACTGTTTAGAAGTGAGAACTCTTCACGTGCCCATTGCCAGATAATCTGCCTATCCTCATCTGATAGAAACAGAAAATGAGCACGGACAGCATCTTGGTACTCATCGTAGCGATAAAACGCATAGCGGTCCATTAAAGTTAAACGAACGAACCTTGGTTTAGGGTTGCTTATCTTCGAAAGGAGAACAAGGCGTAGACGAGTGAAAATCTCATAAGGATAGCGCCGCAATTGATCCCAAGTGATCTCAAAAGACTCAACATCATTCATTGAGTCAAAGCTTTTAATTATTAACGAGCTAAGTTGTGATACGGCAGATTCATTACTTTCAAACTGCTGGTGCAGAAGATGACGCGATCCTGTACTCAATCCGTAAGGTCGCCTCTCTTGAATCGCACTATAAGCAGCCAGAATATCAATAAGCAGAGGGATATACCAATTGCGATTACGCAAAATCTCCTCATGCTGATCCAGGAAATACTCCATTCTCCAATCGTCTGCGTTTACTACATAGTAGTTGCCCTCTTGTGTCTTATACTGGTGAGGCATGAGCAGAAGGCGAAGCAAGAACCAGTCCAGGCCTTCAAATTCAGATTCTTTAAGGGCGCGAACAGTTAACTGCTCCAGAGGATAATTGATATCTGCCCACACCGGATCGGTCACCCAGCCCTCTACTTCGGCTAGAAGAGAGCGTAAGTATACGGCTGGCATTTCTATCAAAAGGTTTAGAAATTCGATTCGAGATTGCGGAACTATCATCCGACAGTCACGCAGAATATCACTGACTAGGGCTGCTTCACCAGGGAGAAATTGTCGTAAAAACGCCAATCTATATGGACGCTCATTGAGTACGTCATCTGCAAAAAACTGATTCTGAATTAAGGGTAAAAGCCAATCCCCACGCTGTAGGCTATGAAATAGATATTTATCAACCGTATCGTTCTGAGTAAGAGCAACGATTTCCTGAAAATCCGAGGGAGGGGATTGACTGATTAGGAGATCAAGACGTTTTACGGATTCGAATACAGTTAATGTCATGGCTTCTCCGGGCTTGTCTCTCGAATTCCTTTATTCTGAACTTTTAAAGATTCTGCCCATGTTTCCAATAAATCACTGAGTCCTCTAAAATTATCCCCCCGCTGAAACCATACAGGGATAATGCCCAATCTCTCTAACTCTTCCTCTTTTTCTTCAATGTAATCGAAATCAAGGATACGCTTCTTTAGCTTATCGTGCTTTTCAAGCTCTATAGGCATGAGGGCATATCTTATAGGTGAATCGCCAGAGGCATCTAAAGACCTCTCCTGAGCGATATATTTCTTTAATACGTCAACAACATGCTTATCACTAAATGAAACCCCTATGAATACCATTGCATATTGACCAATTGCAGTCTTAAGAAAGTCTGGGATTACGTCAGAATCTAAATAATATTTTGCATATTCATCTTGCGCTAAAACTATATCTAGGTCGGCTTCCTCAGGTTCGTCTTCAATAATTCGCCCATGAATATGGAAAATGTATCTCTGAGCTTCGGATAAGAGACGGAGATGTAGTTGGTTCGTAGTCACCGTCTCAAACCCATAATGGCGAAAGCGGCGGGAAAGAGCATCATCATAATTCGTCGTGATAATGCCTCTAAAGTTGAACCTTTCTAATGGAGTGAGGACTCGCTCATCGGTATTCTGACGCTTAGAAAAGTGCCTTCTGACAACTTTTTTGTATGCTAACCGATTACTTTGCTTCACGATCCAGGCTTTCTCCGGATCCGATAACTGACTCTGCTCTTTCGTCAACGTTATTTCCGCTTCTGAGATGAGCTCGCGTATAAGCTTGGTCCAGACTGGGTACAAGTTGGCACCAACGCCAGCACCAACAAAAAGGAGAGGTTGTCCCTGGACGAGGAGACTCTTCAGAGCCTCTTTCCGCCCTTGATAGGCATGAATGAACTGATCCAGGTTCATGGACACAATGACAGCATACCGACCTCACAATCCGGATAGCGTCCGGTCTCCCCTCACTTCTACGCTCAACCAAGACATAGGCTCTGGCAGTGCGTATTGGGACTTCTCCAAACCAACTTGTTTAGACGGACAGCGGCTAGGATTGACCAGTTAAGAGACCAAAGTCTTTAAGTCAGCGTTCAGAAGAGTTGCAGCAGCGCCTGCGCGACCATAGACGGCAACGGTGCGCCGGGTCGCGTTACGGTCAGTCGTGCGCCACCTAACTCTTCGTGGCAATCCAGATGCAAAGGGAGACGGTCGTCCCAGACCTCGTTACTGGTCATGGGCAAGAGGACGTATCCATATCCCAGGGTCGCTGTGAAGATGGGGTAATACTCGTAGCCTGAGGTGCGGGCCAAGGGTTTCTTGGGTTGCGTCGCCATCTGTCTGAGAGCTGACGCGCAGGTCGTCGGCACGAAGCGTACCGAGAGTGAGGAGCGAACCGCAGTGCAGGCAGTCAGAAGGAGCAGGCTCAGCAAAACACGCTTCACACAATCAGTATGGAATGGGTCGGTCTGGCGTAAGCCCAGATGGCTACTAATCATCACCTGTGTCAGACCGGTTGCGACGCAACCGCTCTAGAGCTTGGTCCCCCCTGAAGTCGTCGTAAAAGTAGGCCAACGGAAGGTCGTTGCGGTAGCTGTTGGTCTCCACCTCATCAAAACCGTGGAACTGAGTAGCTAGCGCCCAGATATCCACTGCGGCGGCAGTTTGGTGACGCAGGTACTCACCATAGCTCAGTTCCCCTGACGAAACTTTATCGTGAAGCCCAGCTGGCAGGCGCACACCAATAACTGGCAACTCGGCGCGCTGAAGAAATAAAAGTACTGCTTTGATATACATCCGCTGATCCGAAAGGTCCCAGCTCAGGGGGGTCACGTAATCGTAGACCGAGATGCCTGGCACGCTGGGATGACGTAACTGCCAGGCAAATTGCATCTCGTCACCCACAAGCACCACGAAGACCGCCTGAAGATCGCGCACTTGCCGAGCCAGCTCGTCCAAAATTTCGTGACCATACCAGCCCAAACTTTTCAGTGTGCTGCTATAAGTTACCGGGCCATCTCCGCGCAGCACCCACTCAGGCCGCACTCGATACTGCCGAGCAAAACGGCGGACACTGTCCTGACTTGCGTCTTCAATGGCCTGCGCGTTTTCAGCATCACTGAGCCCAGCCTGCGTCGCAAATCCACACTCGAACAGATCATGTTCGCGCCAACCAAGAGGCACGCCCGCAGTGCGTTGGATCTGTTCAATTCGGCTCGACACTGGGACGGGGACCCTGCTGCCCCGCTCTATCACTTCGGGCAAGGTAGCCAGGGCGGCTGTCAGATTGGCCGGCACATCTGCATGAAGCCCAGTACTACTCAGGATCAGGGCGGCCACCGCATTACCACCAGGCGCCTGCTCCGACACCAGCGTGACGTCTGGCCCCAGATGGGTCGCCGTAGTGGTCGGACGTAACCGTAAATAGCTGCGTCCGGCCGCCGTCGGCAGGCGAAGAGGAATGCGGCGCTCAACCGGGTTGATCCAGTCCATCTGCGCGTATCCTGACGCTTCGTAGTACAGCACGTTGCAGGTATAGCCATCAGGGTTACGCCAGTTGCCATGTGAGGTGTACAGCACCCAATACGTATCGGTCAGAGTGGCATGCCCCTCCTCACCGAGAGCAACCTGACCCAAGAACCAACCCACCACATCCAGGGTGCCGCCGCCGCGCTCGGACGACAAGGGCAGTTGCAGGTGTTGCGGGTCATGTAATTCGCGCATGGCCCGCTGCATCTGATGTTCAGCCGCCTCTGCCAGCGTGCGCTGAAAGGTTCGAGGTGCAGGAAAAAACCCATATGGCACTGTCGCCACCGCATGGGCAGCCGCGCGCAGCTGGTCATGCTGCTCCGCCGGGCTATACAGACTATGAGACCACACCATGTCCAGCGCCTCAGCCACGGCTTTGAGCTGGCCTATGATCTGCTCGTCATCTGGTTTTGACAGGAGACGGGTGACAGCTGATGGGCTGGTGCGGAGCCGCTGGGCCAATGTTTGCCGTTGAAGGCCCATGCGGTCCAGCACAGCCCTAATCAAATGGCTGAGAGTGGACATAGCCACATCCTAATAGCTATTTTCTAAATATGCAATTTTTTCGCAAAACGAAAATATATAAGAATTGGGGGTAACTATATATGCAGCCGCTCTTCCAACCCGCAGTGCCGGGGCGGCGTGGGGTGGGTGATCGCCTGATTCCAGGCCTCCAGTTCGCCCAGGAGGAGCAGCGTCTCCTTCGCCCGCGTCACCGCCGTATACGCGAGCGTCCGCGACAACATTCCCCCATGTGACCCGTGCAGCACCACCGCCACCGCGGGCCACTCACTCCCCTGCGCCCGGTGCACCGTCAGCGCATACGCCGGCATCAGGGCCGCCCGCGCTGACCCCGAAAAGGCCAGCTCGGTCTCGTCGAACTGCACCGTCAACGTGCCCCCATGCTCCTCGGACTCCCCCGTCACCACGCCCATCATCCCATTCATCACCCCAGGGCCATACAGGTTCCGCGTGCACACCACCGGGTCCCCGACCCCCGCCTGTCCGTCGGACACCTGGAAGCCGCCACTGCGCCCACTGAGTTGCCGCGCGGCCGCGTTGAGGGCCTGAGTGCCCAGGGGCCCCCGCCGGGTCGGGGCCAGCAGCTGCGCCCCCACGTCCAGCGCCAGGCGGGCCGCCGTCTGAGCGTCCTGCAATTCGGTAAACGGCAGCGGCAGCGTCTCGGGCACCAGGCGCTCGCCATCCCCGATGTCGTACGCCAGGGTCACAATCGGGCTGTCCTGGGCCTGCCGGTAGATCCGGGTCAGGTGCGTTGTCGGCACGGTGCCCAACAGGGCCTGCAGGGGCAAGCCTGGGGCAATCGGCGGCAACTGGTCCACGTCCCCCACCAGCACCACCCGCGTCCCAGCGCTCACGGCGTCCAGCACAGCCAGCAGCAGCGCCGTGTCGATCATGCTCGCCTCGTCAATCACCAGGGCGTCCAGGGGCAAGGGGTTCTTGCCGTGGAACGTGAAGCCGCGCGCGCCGGCACCCAAGAGGCGGTGCAGGGTCTGGGCTTCCCGGCCGGTCGTGTCGCTCAGCCGGGCCGCTGCTTTGCCGGTCGGCGCCGCCAACGCCAAGTGGCCACGGCTCAGCATCTGCGCCAGGGCCCTCAGGGTCGTGCTCTTGCCTGTACCGGGGCCGCCCGTCAACACCGTGACGGGGTAACGCTGAGCCAGGCTCAGGGCCCCGTACTGTTCGGTACTCAGCGGTCCCTTGGCGGGCATCATCAGCTCGCCTCGTGGCGCCGCGCGCAGGAGGCGCCGCAGGGCCCCGGCCAGATCCTGCTCTTCCCGGCAGCGCGCCGGCAGGTAGAGGTGCCCCGCATGATGGGTCAGCAGCGGCGTCGTGATGGCCCGCTGCGCTTCAGCCGCACTCAGCGCACTCGTGTCCTGCAAGCTGAACAGCACCTGCGGGGTCGGCAGGCGCATATGGCCGTGTTCCAGGGACGCGCGCTGCACGGCGTGATAGGCCAAGGCCGCGTGCCGGGCCGGGTCGTCCGGCGTCCCTCCCAGCGTGCTGTGGACCCGGTCCAGCACTGGAAACGGCAGGCCCAGCTCCAGGGCGTCGAACGGCCGACTCGACAAGCGGGCGGCCGCCCCACTCCCCCACGCCCGGATCACGGTCAGCACCTGGGGCGCCGAGAGGCCCAGCAGGTGCAGCGTGGCAAACGCTTCGCGGGTGGGGCTCTGACAGGCCTCCCGCACCGGGCGGTGCAGCCGGTCCGGCAGGTCTTCGGGCATCTCGCCCTCCGCCAGGCGGTCCAGCAGCCGCGCGCCCCCCTGACTCACCAGCATTTGGGCCAACCGGGGACCCACCCCTTTGACGGCATGCTGCAAAAAAGCGCGGGCAAGGTCGTCCGCCTTGGCCAGGACCCGCACGCCCTGCACCGCCAGGGTGCGGTCGCGCAGCACCGCGCCGGTGGCGGTGAGGTAATCGCCGGGGTGGGCTTCAGGAATCGCGCCGATCCAGGCGGCCGTGACGCCCTGGGCGTCGCGCACGAGAATGCCGTCGGCCGCGCGGTCAACCAGCAGGCCAGTGACCGCGATCATCGGAAAAGCCCCGTCATACCCAGCAGGGTCCTGGGGCGCTGGTGCGCCGCGCAAGGGGGCTAGGGCAGGTAGACCATGCCGATCACAAAGGCCGTCAGGAAAACGGTCGTGGCGCGGCCACGCAGCACCCCCGGCGAGTCGGGCAGGCGCGCGCCGAGTTCGGTCCAGACCGCCACATTCCAGACCAGGACGCCGAGCATGCTCAGGCCCACCTCCAGGCTCCAGACGGAGGCCAGGCACACCCCCAGCACCAGCCCACTCACCCCAGTGGCCGCCAAAAAGACCAGCTGCACGATGAGGGCTTCGTGAGCAGTGGTCATGCCCAGAGCGTACCACCCCCCCAACCCCCACCTTGCCCGGTCCACCAGCGCCCCCAGACCGTGAGGGGGAAGGGACAGTTCACCTCTCCCCTGCCCTTCAGGAGTGCCTGTGTCCCTGTTCACCTGGCTGGCCGGCCTGCGCCGCGCCGCCCTGACCTGTTCCGAGCCTGAACCGCTGACCCCTGAACCGGACACCTTCGTGCTGGACACGCCCGGCGCGCCCTGGTGTCCGCCCGACTGGCCCGTGCACCCCTGCGCCCTGAGCTGGGCCAACCGCACCGACGGTCTGGTGGGCGTGCACGCCGTGTCCCTCACCAGTGGTCAGACGGACGACCCTGAGCTGACGCCCTTTCACGACCACGTGCTGGACGCCGCCCAGCGCTGGCTGGACGGCCTGCCCAGCACGCACGCGCTGCTGGTGGTCCAGACCGATCTGGACGGGGTGGTCTGGTGCATCGACGTCGCCTCGCTCAATCTGCCCGCCCCGTGCCCCCACGCCGCAGTCGAGCAGCTGTGGCCCCTGGCCGCCATCTACCTGGAGCACCCCACCTTTGATCCCGTGAGTGCCGGGCCGCTCGCCACCTGGCGCACGACCCACGTGCTGGCGGTGCTGGCGCCACCGGGCGTACGGCCGCAACTGCATCTGTTCACGCCAGCCGATCTGCCTGAGGCCGTTCAGCCCCCCGGTCATGCTGCCGTCGCCGCTGCGGTCCACTGAGGGGGCGGCCCCCTGGCCTCCTGTGCTGCCCCCGGTCACCGAGGCCTGGCCAGTGCCGCGGGGGCACAAATGGCGTCCCGGCCGCTGGCGTGAAGACGAAGCCGCGTTCCGGGCCTTCTTCACCGCCGTGGTGGCCACGCACGGCCCGGACGCTCTGGCGCAGATCTGGCACGACAGCCCCCGCGCCCCGGGGGCTGGTCACACCCGCTGGTTTGCCCCACAGCTGCCCATGCATGTGACCGGCGAGCGGGAGGGGCCGTGGCACGCGTATCTGGTGCCGGCGGCCGCCGCGCTGCTGGCCCTGGACCGGGGCCTGATCATCTGCCGGGCGGCGCGGCGTGTTTGACCTGGTGCTGGTCGATCCAGCGACCGAGGCCCAGCACCGGTCGACGCTGCGGCACTTGAATGCGGCCTGGCAGGCGGCCTGTCCGGACGCCGCGGTGCTGATCGTGACGGATACGGGGCGGTGCTGCGGGCTGGGCGCGTATTCAGCGGCGGGTGCCGACGTGAATCTGGAGGCGGTGCCCTGGGTGCTGATTGAGGAAACCACCGCGTACTTTGGCCTGGGCACCTGGACGCTGGCGCGCCGAGGGGTCCGGGCAACCGGGATTCTGGCCCGGCGCAGCCGCACGCCCGAGCCTGAAGAAACTGAAGCCTCTTGAGCCAGGGTGCTGGATTGATTCCGCCAGCAGAACCGCTGGCTTCGGGCGCCCTCAGCCGGGCGACTTGGACTCGGCCACCCAGAGTTCAAAGTAGCCCTCAAATTCGGTGGTGCACCAGGAGCGGCAGCTCTGGAGAAGGGCCAAATGCCGCTCAATCAGGCTGGCCTCGATCTGAGCCAGTGGCAAGGCGTCAATGAATATGCGGTCGACGCCTCTGGTCTCAAGTTTGTCCCGCGCAGCGATCACCAGAAGGGCGTCGGCGTCCTGAACCCGGCGGTGCAGGTACTCCGGCAGCAGGTCTTCAGCCATCCCCGCTGGTTCCACCGAGACCCGGCCGCTGCGTTCAGGTTCTGTGCCGTCTGCACTGCCCAGCTGAAGGTTCTCGACGTGCAGCTGATAGCGGGCGCCGCTGTTGAGTTCCAGAAGCCACAGGTCAGGACCGAACGCGTCAAGAAAGCGGATGCAGGTCTTTTCCAGGAGCGCCAGGTAGTTGGCGACGGCCCGAATCCGCTGCGGCTTCAGCCGCAGCGACCAGAAGGAACCCCACTCGGCGGGCGGGGCGCGGTCGGGACGGCCGAACTCGGGGTGATCGAGGTCCTCGTCTTCAAACATCGGTGGGCCGCACTCGGTCACGCACATGGGAGAGCGCAAGGTAATCCGTGCCGGAAGGCGCCCCGGTCTCCCGCACGCTGTACCGCAGATCGTGATCGGTCAAGGTGGCACGTTCCCGCTCGACGAAGATGTACTCAACCGTGCCGGTACCGGCGTGACCGTTCGGCGACTGCCACTGCACCCGTTGCCCAGACCGGTAGGCGCCCAGAGCGACGGGCAGCTGCTCGGCGTAGGCCCTCTCCAGTTCAGCCCGCCGAACGCGCAGGGCCTCTTCTTGGCGGCCCACCTCACGCAGGCCCGCGCGCAGCTGCTCCAACTGATCCATATGGCCTCCAGGTGGGGTTGAGGATTGACCTCACCACAGCATGACGGGTCGGGCGGTGGGTCAGCAAGCGCAGCTGCCATCGGCATCACCCATGGTGGGTGGGCCACCTAACAGCTGCACCTGAGCCGTCAACTGCGGGGCGGCCCGGAAGCGCACCACGCTCGGCCGCGGGGTCACCGTGCGGCACCCGTTCACCCAGGTGATCGCGGGCGCCCGGGGTTCACGCCACCACACGCCCAGGGCCCGCAGCTGGATGCGCTCTCCCGTCTGCAGCGCCAGGCACAGGCGCGCCACCACCAGTTCGACCACCTTCTCAGCGGCAGCTTCACTCAGGCCAGTGGCCTGCATCACGCCCTGGACCAGCTCAGGGATGATGTCGATCACCACGTCACCAGCAGGCTCGGCCTGGACGTCTTCAGCTGCTCCAAAGTCCGTGTTCATGGTCGGTCCACCGGCGAGCCGAGCATCTGGGCGCGCAAGAGATGCAGCGACAACTGACCCAGGTCCTGATCACACGCGTCCAGGGCGTCCCGCACCGGGGGGCGATCCCCGAATTCCTGTTGGAGGGCCCGCACCAGCGTCCGCTCACTCTTCACCGAGCGGCGCAGCAGCTGCTCCAGAGTAACGAGGCGCTCGGCCAGCGTCATCGGGGTGAAGACACCCTGCAGCGCGGCGGTCTCTGAGGACGCCATCTCAGTTGAGGTGCGGCGCATACAGCGGCGCTGGCTCGACGGCGCTGTTGGCCAGTTCGAGTGCCCGGCCGAAGCTCTCGTCGGCCGGCTCACCCCGCTGAGCCAGTTGCGCGCGGAACGCAATCGCGTACAGGTTGCGGCGCAGATCCATGTCGCCGCCTGTACGCAGAAAGTCGTCTTGCAGGAGCAGGTGGGCCAGGTGGCACACGCTGACGCCGGCCGAGCCCGACCGCTCCAGATCCACCGCGTGCGCCACGATGTGGAGCGTCCGGTCCTCAGGATCAAGCTGGTAGTGGAGCTGGGCGCCCGCAATCTGCGCCAGTGGCCCGCGCAGGGCTTCGGCGGTGTCGATCAGATGCAGTGCCAGTTGAGCAATCGTCTGTTCGGGCAGCAGGGGGAAGTCTCGGCGCAGGTGAAGGCCAGTCAGCACGCGGGCAATATCGGCAGTGATGGGGGCATGCTCGTCCATACGGGGCAGTCTCCTGAAGGGACCGGCAGGGCGCAACCGCCTGTGGTCATCCAGTCATCCTGGAGGACTCAGGGCCGCGCCTTCTGTTCTTGGGCCGGGGAAAAAAGGTGTTGAAGCGGAGGAAAAAAGACCGCAAGGGTGACGGAGGGTGTTTACCCGCCGCCGCACCGTTGGGGAACGGCAGTGTCTTAGTCGTCTGGGGTGTGAAGCGGTTCGGTGGACCCAGCGTCGGTGCTGAGCCCGTCCGCCCCCTCTGCGGCACTGTGAGGTGCAGGGGCCAGTGCCGAGTCACTTGACTCACTGCAGGCGGCGCTCAACCACTGAATCAGCTCGCGGTTGCGGGCGTCATGATCGCTGGGGGACACCCGGTCAGCTTGACAGACGGGCGAAGCCAGCGCACCGGCAGGTGCCGTCACCGGACCTGACTCAGCCACATGCGCAGCGCCATCACGCGGGCCCAGGGCCCCAGCACGGCCAGCCCCTGGTCCACCTGCGCGCGCACCGCTGGGCTGAGCGCGGCCAGAGCCTCGTTCCCAGGGCGCAGCAAGACGTTGCCCAGGGTGGCCAGTTCCAGGTCCGCCCGGCGCGCTTGCAAGTGTGGCCAGACGGTGACCAAGGGCGCCGAGACGGTCAGGATCTCCTCTTGCCGGTAAGTCTGCGTGCCAGGGAGTCCGGCCATCCACCACCCCACCGAATCCAGGCCGGTGGTCCAGGCCAGTTCGGCGCCGGCCAGGGTCGCCCGGTGCTGGCCTCTCAACTCATGACTGATGACCAGCCGCAGTTCAGCCTCACTGTGGGAATCGCCCTCGTCCATGAGCTGCTGAAAGGCCTGCAGGCTGCGGAGCTGGTGTGGCTGCGCCGCACTGAAATGGCCGAAGAGGGCGGCGCCCCCCTCCAGGCGAACTTCCCCACTGGGGAGGAGCTCGCCGGCGTAGTCCTCGTTGCCCAGGAGCAGCACGACCGGCAGGGGGGGGCGCTGGGTTTCCTCGTGTGGCAACAGCAGCACGTCGACGCCGCTCATGCGCGACCTGGTCGTTGCCGAGCGGACAGAGGGAGAGGCTGGGGTTGGGATGAAGAGGAACCAGCACCGACCGCCTTGACCAACGGCTTCACTTCGCAGGCGGGACACAAGGCGAAGCGGCTGCACGCGGGCGCGCCACACAGGACGCAGCAGGCCATCATGGCAGCGTCACCGGGCCGGTGCCCTGATAGGTGAGGTTGAACGTCAGCGGGGTCGGGCTCTGAAACGGTGCGGCGCCCAATTTCAGCGGCAGGGTGAAGAGGCCCGTCGTGTAGGTGCCCGGCTCCAGCGAGACCGTGCCCCTTTTCGGCAGCTCGTTCGCTGAGGCCTGGCCGAAGTACCGAATAGCCTGATTGAAGGCGGTGGCCAGGACCACAGGTTGCCCGGTCAGGTCCGCACGGATCTCATACGAGCGGTCGGGCTGGATGGTCACGGCGGCGGCCGCCGCGAAGGGGGCCACCGACGCCGCGTCGACCTCATCAGAGGCCGTAAAGCGCGTGTCCCCGTCCGTCAGGGCCGCGCGGTACGTGCCCGACTGGGGCGGCGCCAGGGTGTAACTCCAGCCCGCGCTGACCTCACCCGCCGCGCCCAGCAGCACCAGGTCGGTGAGGAGGGGTTGCCCATCCGGCGCTGTGAAGGTCACGGCCGCCTGGGGCGCGGCGCCGCCGGACTCAGGCCGGAACCGCACGAATGCAGCGGTGCCCAGGTCGGCCTGGCCCTGAATGGCGTAGGTCCCGAGGGTAACTTCCAGGCCCGTGGTCGTCAGTTCGGTGCGGGCGTGCAGAGGCCCAGCGCTGGCGGTCAGGGTCAGGGGCTGATTCGTCGGTGTGAGGCGGGTGGCGGTGAGCGTGTCCCCCTGCACGGTGGCGAGTGCCGGTTGGCTGCTGGTCCAGGCGACGGGCACCGCCATCACCTCGCCCCACTGGTCGCGGACCACAGCCCGGAGAGACAGAGGCTGGCCAATGCGGGCACTGGTCAAGGGGGCCAGGCTCAGACTGGTCGGCACCGGAACGACCGGGGGGGTGGTGCAGGCGGTCAGCAGGGCGAGGACAGGCCACCAGCGGCAAACAGATCGGGTCATGAGGGCTCCTGGAAGGAAAGCGAGAGGGCGTCAAGGTGGGCGGCCAGGGTCAGTCGGGTCTGGGCGAGGCCGCGCAGCTGCGCGGCCCCTTCGATCAGGTGAAAGGCCACGCGGGTGTGCGCGGTGCATTGGGGCCCAGGGAGCTGGGCCAGCAACTGGTAGAGCCCTTCAGCCTGCGCGTCCAGCAGCGCGGCCTGGCGGTGGTCCTCCTCGGCCTGCCGGCGCAAGTCCGCGGCCAAGACCGCTGGGGTCACGGGGTCTGCCGGAAGTGACTCAGGGTGGACAGGATGCGGCGGGCCTTCAGTGCAGGTGCTGCGGGGCAGGGTGGTCATAGGTCAGCCTCCGGGGGCGCTGGTGCGCCGGGCAAGGGGGTGAAAGGCAGCGGGGAGACGGTCAACCACGCGGTGCACCAGGTGCGCGGCCAGCAGGCTCAGCGGCACGCCGATCAGCCCAGCGGCCGTGACCCCGAAGACCGGCCACAGCAGCCAGACGGCGGCCACGAGGACGGGGAGATGGGTGGCGTACAGCGCGAAGCTGCGCGCGCCCAACCACTGGGCCCAGGGGGCCAGCAGCACGCGCGGCCGCAGGCCCTGAACCGCCAGCAGCACGCCGGCCGCGCCCAGCCCTGAGACCCAGCGGTAGAGGTGTTCGTCGGTGGGCACCAGCAGGCGAGACAGCAACACCAGCAGGCCCAGCACGCCCACCCACAGCAGCCGGCGGCGCGGCAGCGTCAGGGGGTGCAGCGCGAGGCACACCCCCAGCACGAACAGGGGCAGGAGTTGGGCCGGCCAGAACAGCAGCAGTCCGGCCCCCAGGCTCAGGGGCAGACTCAAGGGGAGCAGGGGCCAGCCGATCCGCTGGACCAGCACCACCACGCCGGGCAGCAGCACGCTGGCGTAGAGCTCGACGGCCAGGCTCCACAGAGGCGCATTCACGCGCCCGGCCTCAAACCAGCCGCCCAGACCGAGGGTCAGCGTGCCGCGCCAGTCGGCGGCCGTCAGCGGCTCGGTCAGGGCGGGCAACAGGCCAAACGGCGCCAGGCCGTCCGGCAAGGCCTGGGCCAGTGGCCGGGCGATCAGGAGGCCCAGGGCGGCACCCAGCAGGCCGAGGGGTGCTAGGCGCCGCAGCCGGGCCAGCAGGTACGGCCAGACGGCGGGGCGGCGCTGGAGGCTCAGGGCGACCACCCAGCCGCTCAGCACGAAAAAGGTGTCGACGGCGGGGGCCCCGAGCGACCATCCGGCGGCCTGCACCGGCGTGGGCGCGGGCCCACCACTCCAGGGGAAGAAGGTCAGCGCCACGACGTGGCTGAAAACCACCGCGAGGGCGAGGAGCCCCCGGAGGCCGTCGAAGGCGGGAATCCGGGACGACAGCGTGGACATGCCGCACGGTCCTGGGGCGCTGGTGCGCCTGACAAGAGGGCGTCATACGGGCCGGCCCTGATGGTCGCGCAGCTGCAGGATATGGGCGCGGGTACTCGCGGCGCGGCGCAGCACCCGGCCGTGCAGGGGCGCGCCGGACAGGGCCCCTTCGATCCGTTCCCGGTCGGTGCGCCCTGGCGCCTGAACCGTCACCTCATGCCCGCCGGCGCGCAGGGTCACCGTCTCCCCCACCACGTCCGCTTCGAGGGCCTTGCTGCGGTACCGGCGTCCTGGGCCACTGGGCCGGGGGACCAGCGGGAGGCCAGCCCCTGGACGCAGCCGGCTCACGCGAGCACCTGCACGTCGGCGAAGTAGCTGCCGCGCAGGATGCCAGCCAGCTCGTCCCGAGTCTGGACGCGGGGGCCAGCGGTCGTCTCAACCGTGACGTTGGGGCCGTCAAAGCTGAGGGTGTAGGTCGCGCCGGGGCGCCCCGCCAGGATCAGGGTGGCCTTGATCTGGCCGCTCAGCGCCAGCAGCTGGTCACTCGTGTGGGTCCAGAGGGTGCGGGCCTCGATCCCGTGCAGGCGGCGCAGGGTCGCGCGCAGCGCCAGGTCCACGTTGTGGGTGAGGTCGTCTGGGCCTTCCAGCAGTACGTGCTCGCCCTGCACCACCCGCGTGACGAGCGCCAGGCAGGCGTCATGCACGGCGGTCTTGGCGATGAACTGCTCGCGCAGCCAGTCAAGGTGCTCGTCCCCGCGCAGCTCGGTCGGGCACAGGGTCTCGACGTCGACCTCATGCATGAAGCTGGTGTGCACCAGGGCGCTCGTCCGCGCCAGACCACCCGCGGCGCTGGGCGGCGGCGGCCCCGGTTCGGGCAGACTGACGGCCGGGGTCACAGGGGCAGCGGCAGGCGCAGGGCGAGCCACTGGCGACGGCAAGGCAGATGCGGGCGAGGCCGTCGACTGGGCGGCGGGGCCAGGCACGGGCGCAGTGCCAGCAGCGCGGGGACGGGGGGCCGAAGGCAGGCGGGGCGCAGTGGAAGGAGACATACCCAGCTGTGGGCCGGACTTCCAGGTCCGGCCACTCTGGTCAAGGTTCAGCAGGGGCCCGTGGGCGTGCGGCCGACGGGGGCTGGTCTAGACGCCGATGACTCTTTTATTCCGCTGGACTACCGGGTAGTCCAGCGGGCAAGGCAGCGTGGATACGCAGCTTCCCCCTCTGTCTCAAGAGGATCTGGGTGGCCTGGACTACCCGGTAGTCAAAGGGGCAACGACTGACGCTGTGATGCGTCTCAGTGGAAAGTCAGCGTCCAGGGTGTGGAACCCAGGGGGTCAGTTGCGCCACGACCGTCGCGCTGAATTCATCGTCACGGCCATAGACGAAGCCTGCGCCCGCCCGCAGCGCGTCACCGTTTTTGACGAACTGCCCATTCACGACCCGGAAGGTGCTGCCGTCGTCCAATTCCAGGGTGCCGTTGCCGTAATCGAGGATCTTGACTTCCAGAAGCTGCGTGCGGCCGATCAGGCGGGTGCCCGCCACACGCTGGCGCTGAATCTGGAACCGGGCGGTGCGCAGGCCGGTCACGCCGCCGCCGCTTTGCGCGGTGTGGTGCGCCGTTTGGGGGTGACTTGGGGGGCCGCGGGTGTGGGCGGCGCCTCGGCGGGAATCAGACCCACAGGCGGCGCCGCGTACTCCGGCACCATGCCGGCCTCAATGGGCTTGGGCAGGGTGTACCCGTCGTGGGCGTTGATGATCACGCCCCGGTGGCTCAGTTCGCCGTTCCGGAGCAGTCGCCACAGCAGTCCAGCCGCCTTCACCGCCACTTCCCGGTTCACCATCAGGTCCTGGCGGGTCAGGGCTTCTAAGGCGCTGCAACTCGGCGCGTCCAGGTCGTCGTGGGCCAGCTGCTCGGCGTACTCCACCAGGGGACTGGGCAGATGTGGCGCTTTGCTCTTCGGTTCACTCAGCAGCACCTGACCGGTTGAGCGGGTGTTGCCGGTGTCGATCCAGTATCCCTTGCCCGCGCGCCCGAAGGCTGCGCCAATCTGGCGGCGCGCCGCGTTCTGGTCCGTGCAGGTGAACAGGACCTGCGGGGTGGCCGCGCTGTAATCACTGCGGGCCACCAACTCACCGCCCGTGAAGGCGACGGGCCGGGCGACCCACCCTGTGCCGCACGCGAAGTTCACCCGCGACACCAGGGTGACCGCCTTGTTGCGGCCGATGTCCTGGCGGTGGTAGTTCTGGCGCAGCACGTTGGTTTCGCTCACCTCATCCGGATCGTACACGGTGACCATCAGCCCCTTACCGCCCAGCGCCTGAATGCACTTGTGCAGTTCGGTGAGCAGCACCACCAGGTGAGAGCCGGTGCCGCCTGCCCCCACGACCGTGACGTGCAGCAGCGCAAAGGGATCGAATTTCAGGTGATGCTTCACCGGCGCCCGCCTTTGGTCAGGGCCGCCGCGAGCGTCTTGGTGGTCGGTTCCGGCAGCAGTTGGTCGGGCGGGAAGTGCCCCAGGTCAGCCGCTGAGCGCCACAGCTCGGCGTGGGTCCCTGTGCGCCAGGTCATGGTGTTGGCCCCGTTGAAGTGGCTCTCGAAAAAGCACCGGGTGTGGGCGTGCGGATCGGCGGGATTAAAGGTGGCGGGGAGCGTCACGCTGCCCATGCACAGCAGGCCTTCGCCGAACATGTTGAGGTACGGCGCCCGGAAGAGGGGTGTCGCCGTCGTCGGCCGGACGTTTTCCATCAGGGCGAAGACCCACAGAATGTGGCCGCGCACGATCATCAGCAGGGGCGGCTGGGGGAACGTGTGGCCGCTCATCGCATTGAGGTCGGTGTTGACCGTGCTGCGGAAGAACAGCAGTTGAGGCCCAGCCGGCACCCACCACACACTCTGGGTGGCGGTGTGCTGAAGGACGTGCTCGTGAAGCAGGGCGTCACTGTGCACGTCCAGCAGGCCGCGCAGGGTGTTCAGGTCCTCGGCCGTGCCAGGGCGGGCGGCGCCAACCTCGAATTGACCCTGACCTGTGGGCACGCAGTCGTGCTTGTACACGTGCGCCTGGCCCTGCGGGTCAGTGTAAAAGCCCAGCAGCAACTGGGGGGTGAGGCTCACGGTGAACTGCGCGAGGACATCCAGCGGGGCGGTATCAGTGGGGGTGGACGTGGAAGCAGTCATGCCGGCGTCTGGGCCGGGGGGCGCCCCGCGTCCCCCCGGCCACTCGGGTCACGGAGACCGCAGGAGCCTCACCACATCGCCGACAAGGGTCTGGTGACGCCGCCAGACCCGCTGGTAGGCGCGGGCCCGGCCCGCGTGCCGGGTGTTGAGCACCGCGAAGGTGCCGTCGTGGTGCCGCCAGGTCTGGGTGAGGTGTTCCAGCAGCTCGTTGGTGAGGGTGGGCGCGTCCTCGCCGTCGCCGGGCCAGTACTGCAGGTGCAGGGCGGGGTAAGGCGCCGTGATCGGCGTCACCCCTTCGGGTGGCCGGTCGGCCAGCGCCTCCCTGAGCGCGGCGGCCAGGTCAGGCCACTGATAGGCCAGAACGGCGCAGGGAAGAGGGTCACGCACCGGCCAGGGCGAGTCGGTCAGCCAGCGGCCCCAGCTGAGCCGGGGCGAGGCGGTGGTCACGTACCCTTCATGGTGAATGGCGACTTCGGTGAAGCGCGCCCGCGCCCGGCGGTGCTCGGGATGCCGGATCCGGAACAGGGTGCGCCGGCCCTGAGGGGACTGCCGGTACAGGACCGGAATCAGGGCGGCGGCCCACTGGGGGGTGGCGAGCAGGCAGGTGAGGGAGAAGGCGGCGTGGAGTTCCTGCAAAGTCCAGGCGGCCAGACCAGGCGACAGGGCGTGCAGGCGACGCACTGCGCGCGTTAGGTTGAGTTCGATGGGCTCCGTGGTGAGGGCGGCCACCACCCCATCGTCACGCTGGGGGTGTAGGGCGGTGAAGGGGGCCTGACAGGTGTAGCCGTCCCAGGCGCGCGCCCTCAGGGCGGCCGAAGGGCCGGGGAGACGTGAATTGGCACGCATGACGGGCGGCAGGGGACCTTGCAACATGCTGGGCGCTGGGCCGATCCCAGATCGGCCAGTTGGGGGCGGTCCAACACTGGACTACCCGGTAGTCCAACCCAATTTGAAACGCGGGTGTCATGAACAATTGAGCCGTTGGGTCCGTACACTCAGTAACTTCAGCGGCGTCTTCATCAAGGTAGAACACTGACACCCACGGCGCAGCCTAACGTCAGGTATGAACACCCTGAACGCCGTGGCCTTGGGATCTATCGACCTCTATCAGCGCTGGCTCTCGCCTCTCAAAGGATTCCGCTGTGCGCACGCTGCACTGTTCGGAGGAGAGTCCTGTTCAGCGGCGGTGCGGCGGGTGGTCAGTGAACAGGGCTTAGTGGGCGGCCGCGCGGCCATCGCGGCGCGGTTCGGGACCTGCCGGCAGGCTTATGGCCACCTGGCCGCTGCCCGGCCAACAGGCGGACGGGTTCAGGGCGTGTGTTGCTGCGGCCCCGTGCCTATTCCATTCCGGTGTGGCTAGTGGTTTAGGGAAAAACGGCGTGAACGCTTGTGCCAGGGCCTGTCCTTCACCCTGATGGCTGGCGACTTCTCCACAAGGCCACCGGGCGGAGGATGACGGCGATTAGAGTGTGAGATTGGCACAGACGGTGCAGCCAGGGGCTGGACTACCGGGTAGTCCAAACCGAATGCGGAGCCAGTGCCCTCAGGCGGATGAAACGTCCCCTGCCCTATGGCTCTGCTCTAGAGGCCTGGACTACCGGGTAGTCCAGAGACCCAGTCGTCTCCAGTTGAGAGTAAAACCAGGTCGTGCAGGGCACGCCGGCACAGCGACACGACGCGGGGGGTGACGCGCTCCGCGTGCCGGTACAGGGCGCGCTCAGTGCGGTCAGAGAGGAGATAGACCGCCAGCGGATGCGGGTCTTCACCCATGATGTGCAGCATCTGCTGGTACTCTCCGATCAGTTCGTCCACAGCCGCCTGCTCCTCAGGGGTCGCAGCAGGCGAGAGCACCGCGAACGAGTGGTAATGCTCGCTGTAGTCATCGCAGTAGTGGTCCCACCCTTCCAAGTGCACCTGCAAGGGCGCCGTTAAGGCCGCAATCTCGGCGATGCAGCGCTGCGCGCGCTGCTCCCGGCGGGTCAGCACCTGAGGCAGCGCCGCCGCGCGCTCCTGTTCATACAGAGCCCACAGCCGGTCAATGTGGTCGTTGGCCTCTTCACCTGCACCCTCACGGCTCTCGCCCATAAAGAACAGTTGGTCACGCATGGTCTGGAGGGTGGCCACATGCAAGATGGGGGCACAGGCCTGCTGCAGCGCTTGGCCCAGAGCCAGGTACGCTTGCCGGCGGGCCTCTGGGAGAGGTCCAGCGTGATACACCGGCTGCGGCTGATTGAGCGGTGCGCGCACGACCGCCAGCAGTCGGCCCGCATCTTCAAACTGGTCAGTGGTGGCAGACATTGGAGGGACGCCTATTCGCAGGGCCGTTTTGAGCTGCCCAGGGGAACAGAGCCCCACGAACTGGAGCCCCAAAGTCGCGCGCAGCATCAGGGGGCCACGTCCGCACCGGCAGCGAGCAGGGCGTCCCCAATGGCCAAGATCGCGAGACGAAGGTCGTCGGCCTGGCCGATGAGCTGAAAGGTCGCGTCGCGGCCGGTAACCGTTCTCAGGTCGTAGGCGGCGGTAATCCCGAAGTCCCCCGTCTGCATGGCCAGGTGATAGCTGTCATTGAGCGCGTCCCCGAGTGCGGCCGCCATATCAGGGTGGGGCGAAAAGCAGCAGCTGAACAGGGGCGGCACCCACAGACCCAGCCTCGGGTGACGCGCCGCGCAGTGGCGGTGGATCTTGAACGCGGCGGTTCGCCGGGCCAGCGCCTGTGTCAGCGACAGGGCGTGGGCCCAGGGGCCACCCAGGCGGGTGACCTGCGCCGCCGTCAAGGCCGACTGGGCCTGAGCGACTTCCTGGGACAGCAGTCAGGGATCACTACCCTCATAGCCCTCCGCCCGCGCCTGCTGAACCTGCCGCCGGGTCACCGTGACCTCAAGGTCATCTACGAGAAAGTAGGACAGCTCTGCCGCCGCGAGCTGCGCGGGCCACTGGTAATCCGGCGGGGTCGTGACTCGGGCCAGCGGGAAGGCGGCCTATGCCAGATCAAGGACGACCCGTAGCGCGGCGTGCCGGTCATGCTAGGGCAGGCGGATGAAGATGAGGGGAGAGCGTTCAGGGTCTTCTTGTGGGTGCACCGCGGCCAGGAGCGTCCCTTTGCAACCCTCCTGAACAAGCTCTGTCGTGATCGAGGGGTGAAGCGCCAGATGGGCCTGGAGACGGCCGCACAGCAGGACCAGGCCCTTTACCTTTAACCTTCCTAGGGGCAGCACTGTTCCAGCAGCCTCAAGCAGGACCAGACCGCCTCAATCTATGACGCCTGCCGCACCAGCCGTGCACCCCCCCGAGCAGGTGACAGGTGCACACGAAGATAGGGCCCCCTGGGCCTTCAGACCCAGCGGGGCCCTGACGCGGCCGTGCGGGCCCCGGGGCGCTCAGATGGCTTTGACGATGCCGACGGGCGTCACGTCCAACACCTCAGGCAACGCCCGCACGCTGTCCACCCGTTCGGGGGGCACCGCCGCCGAAATCAGGTGAAAGCGGCGCAGGTGTTTGGCGTCAATCTGCTGCACCCCAGCCTCTTCCAGCTGCTGCAGCAGCGCTGGGGCCCCACGTTCCGCTTCCTGGGCGTCCAGTTTCAAGGAAATGTGCATCTGCATGGCAAGAGGCCTCCTGGAGGCAGTGTACGCGCCCCCGCATTCTGTACTGTGAGCCGACTGTCAAGGCGCCTGGACGATCCCCGCCCCCACATCTGCCGGGGCCAGACCGGGCACGGCGCGGGCGCGGCCCGTCAGCGCCGACCAGAGCGCCCGGCCGCTCAGGGCGGGGTTCCGCTCGGCATACAGGGCCGCCACCCCCGCCACATGCGGCGTCGCCATGCTGGTGCCACTGATCCGGTGCACGCCCCCGCCGGGCCAGGCACTCAGGATGCCCACCCCCGGCGCCGCCAGGTCCACCGCCCCAATCCCGTCCACGTTGCCGCAGGAAAAGGAGGCCACCCGGTCGCGGTGGTCCACGGCCGCCACCCCCAGAATGGACGGACAGGCCGCCGGATCCTGCACCGGTGCGGTCCAGGTCGGCCGGTGACTGTCATTGCCGGTGGCCGCCACCATCAGGACGCCCTGGTCGAGCAGGCGGCGGGCGATCAGTTCATAGGGCGCGTTATACGGCACACCCGCCCCGCGAACCGAGCCCAGGCTCATCGAGAGGATCTCGGCCCCCTGATCCACCGCCCAGTCAATCGCGTCAATGATCTGGTCATCGGTGCCGAATCCAGAGGCGTCCAGCACCTTGGCCACCAGGAGCGTCACGTCCGGGGCCACGCCGTACCGCCGGCCGCTGGCGGGCGTGGCACTCCCGGCAACGACGCCGGCGCAGTGGGTGCCGTGCCCGTGGAGATCGTCCGCCGTGGGTTCACTCGCGACAAAACTCACGGCGTTGCCCGGCAGCACGGTCAGATCGGGATGAGACAGGTCCACCCCTGTGTCCAGCACCGCCACCTTGACCCCTCGGCCGGTGGGGGCGTCGCCCCCGGACTGGAGGCCGATCTGCGCGAAGGTGTCCTCGGTGGGCACGGCGTTCACCTGGGTGGCCTGGAGCTCTGGCCCTTCAGGGATGCGGCGCTCCTGATTGGGGAAGATGGCCAGCACATCGCCCAGAACCTGTAATTCACTGACCTGCCGGGCGTCTAGGGTGGCGGTGGCCACCCCCAGCGAACGGTAGACCTGCGCCTGCACGCCACTGGCGGTGCTCAGCACAGCGCGGCTGCTGCGGGCACTGGGGCCTGGCAGGGGCTGGGCCTGAAGCACCTCGGTCAGCAGACGGACGTTTCCAGGCATCAGGTAGCGAAAGAGAATGATGTGGGTGGGCCGCGTGGGGATCAGGGCATCGTTGGTCATGGCGCTCCTTGCGGATGGGGGAGAGGTGCCCCCGGCCCCAGCCTAGCGGGCGGGGCCAGGCGGGGCACCCGGCGAGGTGGACGGCGGCTCACGCCTGCAGGGCCGGAGACCGGTGCAGGACAAAAGCGATGGCGGCCAAGGTGGCGGTCTCCAGCCGCAGGTCCTGAACGCCGGGGAGGTGCCGGGCAGCGTCGCAGGCCACTTCAGCGGCTTCCCGCAGGGCGCCGGCGCGCAGGAGGGCCGTGACCTCACGCGTGTCGATCTGCGCGAGGTCGAGGTGGTCGCTGAGCCGGGTGACGGCGTCACGCAGCTGGGCGGGGTTCTCGGTCAGGGGCGTCCGGTGGGCCATGCCCGCCCCGCACGCCGGCGGCGCGGTGCTGCCGGTGTGTCGTTTCGCCCTGGGCTCCCGGTACGTGCGGCACTTGGGGGCCGCTCCCCAGGTGTGTCGTACGGCGGTCTCCTGAGCAGAGGGCTGGACCCACCGAACGTCCAGCCCATCTCAAGGCCGGCAGGGGACGAGGACCGGGTCGTCCGGGTCAACGCCGTTGGCCACCGCCATGGCCCGGTAGGAGTCATGCAGGGCGTGACCGCCGTCGCTAAGCGGCCCCACGTCGCCCCGGAGGTGCATCAGGCGCGCGGCGAGGTTGTGGTCGGCCCCGCGCAGCAGGAAGCCCGCACACGGCCGGGGCCGGGCCGCGCCGGCCACGTGGCAGGCGAACACGCGGTCACTCATGTCGTACGCGGTCGGGGCGCTGTGGCGGAAGGCTTCAGCCGGAAACTCGCCGGTGGCGTCCACCCGCCAGGGGCAGGTGCGGCAGGGCGAGGGCCGGTGTGGGTGGCGGGCCCGGCCGTGCACTTCCACGACCTGGTGGTCCGGGCCGGCGGGCCGGATGTTCGTTACGCCAGCCGCGGCGGGATGGTCAGGGGTGGACGTCATGCCCACAGCATCACCCGCGCCTGGGTGCGGGTGATGGGGCACCGGGAACTTAGGGGCGGGTGGCCGCGCCGCGCCGCCAAGCCCAGTACCCCGTGGCCACCTGAACGGCGTAGTGCGCCCAGGCCACGGCGAGCGCGCCCACCACGAACCGCCAGTTGCCCGTCATCCATGTGTTGTACAGCGCCCCGATCAGGGCGAGGTACACCGCCCAGAGCGCCGGCAGGCCCATCAGCAATCCCAACAGCAGCTCGGCCATGCTCGGCGCTGGTCCGCCAGTGTTCCGGTTCCACGTCAGCTGCGTGCTGCGACCAACGGTGCGACCAATCGCGACGGTGAGCACCGCGAACGCCGACATCACCGGCGTCCCAGCAGGATCAGGGAGCACCAGCGACAACGCGGCGGCACCAACCGCCATGGCCCCCATGAGCGCCATGACGCGGTGAAACCGCCAGTCCGTTCGGGGGTCGGCGTGAAACAGCGTGTGGCGCACGTCGGGAATCAGTGGTAGAGCAGGATCCGGACCAGGCAGGGGGAGACGCATGCCGCAGATACGCGAGGTCAGTGCGGAGGGTTTCCGCCCCGCTCCGCCTCACCAGGCACCCACAGCCGTGACCTGCGCCGTCAGGTGCCGGATGCGGGCCAGCACCCCTGCGTCGGCCGCGTCCTGACGCGCGGTGGCGTCCCACCACCGCTGATCGTCGCCGATCACCAGGGCGATATCCCGCACCTGAATGCCCCCGCTTACCAGGTCCACGTCACCCCGCACCAGCAGCACGTCCTGGCCGCTGGCCAGCAGCTGGCGTAGGGCCGCGCCGGTCACCGGCCCATCCGGCAACGGGACACCGGCCTCTCCGGGGCGGCTCACGACCGCGCCCTGCAGGGGGCCGCTGTACGCCCCAGGCACGCCGTGCACCTGCCGGTTGAGGCACTGATCGTTCAGCAGGCCGTACGCCTCCGCCAGATCGGGGCACAGGAGGCGGGGCCGGCAGTGGAAGGTGGTCGCCATGCCTGGCCTGCACCCGGCGGGCGCCCTTCCCGCCGGGTGTCGGTGCGCCCCCGCTCAGCCCGCCCAGACCAGGCGGCGGGTGAGGGGGTCCACGACAAACTGCCGGGCACAGGCCTCGCCCACCGCCTCGGGATAGGTCTGGGCCGACGACAGCGTGAAAGTCTGGTGGGCGCCGGGCGCGGACACGTCCAGGTCCCAGTCGCCCTGAACGTAGTGGCCTTCGGGAAGGGGCAGCAAAAGGGTCATGCCGGCCCCGCTCCGCTGGCCGACGCCAGCGGTGACGTCATTCCCGGCGAATCTGAGCTGGCAGAGCCACGACAGTCTGGCGGCAGTTGGGGGTCATGCCGGCCCCGCCACCTACCGCCCAGGGGCGGGTGACCGATCCTCACGGCCCACGGCCCTCTTCAACCGGGGCCGCCGCCTCCGGATCACGCAGCCGCGCCCGGCCCGCGTCGGTCAGGGTGAAGTTGAACCGTGGCCGCCCGTAGGTGAAGCGGTCGGGGTGATCGCCCCGGACGACGTACCCCCGCGCAAGTGCCAGGTTCAGCACGCGCAGAATGTCGGATTTGCGCACCTTCAGGAGGGGGTGCAGCTGCGCGGTGTCGCTCGTGCCGCCGGCATCGACCAGGGCCTGGAGCACTTGCCGCTCGAGGCGGCCCGGTTTCGTCTTGGGGTCATGGGTCATGCCCGCCTCCGGTCCCCAGCCGGGGCTGGGGTGTCGCTCCGGCCTCAGGCGGCCGCGCTGCCCAGGCGCTCGGCCAGCACCGCCGGGCTCGTCAGCGCCCCCCACACGGCGCGGGCCACCTGGAGCCGGTCGGTCTCGGTCAGCCGCAGGTCCACCCCGTCGCCCCACACCTCGGCCCGGAGGGTCTGGCAAGCCGGATCAAACAGCACCCGCGCGCCGGTGTCGTCCGCGTCGGTGTCCTCGCCTTCAAACGGCTGGTCTTGCCACAGGGCCTGCGCCAACTGCGCCGCCTGCTGGGCGTCCACCCCACCCTGCGCCTGTTCGTCCGCGCCCACGACCACCGTCAGCACAAGCGAGGTGTGGTCGGCCAGCAGGCCGCCCCCCTGCGCGTGGTGGACCGCCAGGGTCTCGCCGCTGCTCAGGGTCACGGGGGTGCCCGCCGGCGGCAGCACCTGGTCCAGCAGGCACAGCAGCATCCGGGACAGGCGCCCGAGCAGCGCCGGTGAGCGCGACTCGGCCAGCCCCCGGGTGGCCCCCACCTTGTCCGGCTGCACGTGCAGGTGGACCGCCCGCACCGTGAACGCCGCCGCCTCATGGTCGCCTTCAAAGACCACCACGTCGGCGCCCTGGCGCAGCGCCCGCTGAATGTCTGTGCCTGGCCGGGCCGATTGGAGCGCGCCGCTGGCGCTGCGCCGGGTTAGCGCGAGCGGCTGCACGGCGTCGCCCCGGATCTGGCAGGCCAGCCGGAAGGGCGCGGCGGGCGTGCCGGGCAGGGTGAGGTGAAGATCCTGGTTTTCCAGCAGGGCGGGCTTCACGCTGAGCGTCACGTCGGGGGCTAGCAGAACCGTTCGGGGCATGGCCGCGCCGCACCCGGCCGCCGCGCGGCGGGTGTCGTTTCTCCCGGCCCTACAGCCGTGTCCAGGTCAGAGGAATGCGGTCGGCCACCAGATGCAGGGCCTGCGCCGCCCAGTACCCGGCGCCGGCCGCCGCCAGCACCCCAGGGCGGCGCAGGTCGGCCGGCACGGTCAGCGGCGGCCAGGCCCCACCGGCAGCCTCCCAGAGCACCCTCACCAGCAGCGCCAGCAGGCCCAGCACGGTCCCGATGTAGCCCAGGCGAATCAGGGGCCCCCGCACCCAGGTGTGGCTCACCCCCCGGTGTTTGCTGACGCTCAGCAGCGGCCACCAGAGCCACCCCAGCGGGCCCCAGGCGCGCTGGGCGTCGACGCGCACGTGGGCCATATCGAGGTCCGGCGTAATGAGCACGGTGCCGCAGAAGACCCCGGTGAACACCGCCAGCGCCTCTGGACTGGTGAGCGGCACGCCCAGCAGCCCGGCGGCGGCCGCGCCAGCAGTCATGACCCCAGCATTGATGAGGGTATGGATGCGCCCACTCGGCATCCCTCAGGCCACCGTCTGGGCAGGAACAGGAGAGGATGGAGACAGGCGGCGCACCATGGGCTGCTCAAGGTAGCGGTGAATCAGCAGGGCGGCAAGGGCGCAGCCCGGCAGGGCCAGGACCGCGCCTACGGCCGGCGGCCACCCCAGGCGGCTGCCCAGCACCGCGCCGGTCAGCAGCAGCGGAAAGTGGCTCGCGTACAGGCTGTAACTCACGCGCCCCAACCACTGCGCGGCGGGGGCGGCCAACAGGCGCCCCGCGGCGCCGCTCGTCAGGGCCAGCACCACCAGCGCGGCCCCGGGGGCCGTGAGGTACCGGACGAAGGGGTCGTCACTTCCCGTGACGTGCCGCTGCAGCAGCACCCCGAGACCCAGCAGGAGGCCCGGCAGGGCCGCCCATTGGGGGAGGCGCCAGGCGCGGCGGGCCAGCACGGCCCCCAGCAGGAACAGCGGGAGGTACAGCGCCTGGGTCCAGCCGTGCAGCGCCGCCGAGACCGCGCAGGGGAGGAGCAGGGCCAGCGTCCAGGGCCACCGGGCGGCTTTGGTCAGGAGCGGCATGAGCAGCGCCGCCTGCACCTCGACCACGAGCGTCCAGAGCGGCGGGTTCAGGCGGTTGGCGTCCAGGGCGGGCAGGCTGAGCGTCAGCGCCCCCCAGAGGTCCTGGGGGCTCAGCGCCTGGCGCAGATGATCGGTGACCAGCAGGCTGAAGCCCGGCGGCGCGGCCTGTGCGGCCTGCCGCGCCAGGAGCCCCAGGCCGACGGCGGCGTAGGCCACGGGGGCCAGCCGGGCCCAGCGGCGCTGCAGGTAGGCCCCCACCTGCGGGCGGCGCACCAGACTCCGGGCGACCACAAATCCACTGAGCACGAAGAACAGGTCGACGGCCGGCGCCCCCAGGTGCCAGAGGGCAAATTCAGCAGGCGTCGGGGCCCGCGGGCCCCAGGGCACGTAGGTCAGTGCGGCGATGTGGCTGAGGACCACGGCCAGCGCGGCCAGGCCACGGGCGCCGTCCAGACCAGGGTCCCGCGCCGCCGCAGGGAGAGGAGCAGACAGGGCGCACATGGCAACAGCGTGGAGGCG
Organism: Deinococcus betulae; assembly: GCF_020166395.1. Taxonomy (NCBI): domain Bacteria; kingdom Thermotogati; phylum Deinococcota; class Deinococci; order Deinococcales; family Deinococcaceae; genus Deinococcus; species Deinococcus betulae. Next base: position 105,310 of record NZ_JAIQXU010000016.1, read on the forward strand.
CGAGGGTCAGAACAGGTAGAGTGTGCGCCAAACACGGTTGAGGGGTGAGGGAGTGGTGAGTCGAGACGGGATGAGGGAGGCTGTGACCATGGAGTTGGAGCAGGAAGCCTGGCGGGCGCTGGCACTGGCGCGCGTCTTTATGCATGACGCGCCGCCCCTCGTCGAGGTGGACGATCTGGCGGCCATGGTGGACTGCCCCCGGGCCGACCTGGAGCCGGTCCTGGCCCACCTGGAAGAGCAGCGGCTCGTGCTGATTCAGCTGCGGCCAGGCCGCGTCATGGGCAGCGCCTTTGTCACGCAGGACGGCCTGAGCCGCTGGGTTCAGCAGCAACTGGCGGCCGCGCAGGAGCCGCTGCCCGGCTTCCGCGCCCTGGCGGCCCGGATTGAGCGCTGCCTCCAGCGCACCCCTTTCTGGTCCACCGAAGTCCTCGCGGCGGAACTCAATGTGGCCGTCTCCCCTCTGACCGCGCAGCTGCGGGTCATGGAAGCGGCCGGCACCCTGAAAACCAACAAGCAAGGGGGCGGCGTCATCCTGAGTGTGACGCCGCCCGCCTGAGGGTCGATCCAGACAACATCAGTGCAGCCAGAAATCGGGACGCCGCTCAGCCTTCTGGTCCAGTTCGCGGGTCGACACCGGCCCACAGATGGATCTGAGGCTGGCCAGGACACCGGCCAGCGGCGCCGCTGACTGACCGGCCGCGGCCGCCAGGAGCATTCTCACCTCGTCCACGCCCTGCGGCAGGTCGAGCCAGGCACGCCCGCGCCAGAGGCGCACCCCCGCGTCCAGGCTGACCAGTCCCGCGTCGTGGTGCGCCTGGTCCAGCAGGTGCAGGGGCGTGCCCGGCCCGGCGAGAATGGCCAGGGCCACCTGCTCAGGCCGCAGCAGGGTGGCCACGGCGCCCTGGCTGACCACCAGCAGGCCCAGGGCGTGGCGGGCCTGCACGTGCGCCGCCACGACGGTTGGTCCTGCTCCCGCTGCCGACAGGGCAAAGCCTTGACCGTTCAGCGCCCTCAGGGATGGGTTCATGGCCCAGACCCTACTGGCGCGGGGGTTGGCCGGGCCGGTCCCCCACCAGCGCCAGACTCAGGCTCAGCGCGGCCAGGTACCAGACCAGGGCGTCCAGAAGGGCGGCGCCGTGCGTGGTGGCGGCGCCGCCGTTCAGCGCCGCCAGCCCCGCCGCCAGCAGGCTCCAGGTGGCCCCCAGGCGCCGGTTGAGCCAGCGGCAGGCCAGCGACAGGCCGAGCAGCACCAGCACCTGCTGCTCGGCGTCCAGGGTGACGGTCCTGAGCGCCGCGGCGATGGGCCACAGCAGGAGGCCCGGCAGAATCAGGATCCGGATGAAGCCCACGTGGGGCCGGTCGGGCGCGGCGGTGATCGGGGTCATGCCGGCCCTGCACCTCGGGCGGCGGGGTTCCGCCCGGGGTGACCGTTCTCCCGCCGCCCGTCAGCGCGCGTACACCACGGGCGCAAACGCCACGAACCCTGGGCCCGCCCCCGCCCGCCGCAGCAGCGTGACGTCTTCCGGCCACAGGTCGCCGTCCGGCGTGGCCGCCACGATGCGGGCAGTGACCGACTGGTCATCCCAGAGCAGCTCCAGCAGCAGGCCCGGCACAGTGGCTGAACGGCCGCCTGGGCCGCCGTCCACCAGCGTCGGGATGACCCGCGCCGCCGCCCACCGGTCCACGTCCTCCCAGGCCCCCTGATCGGCCGCCGCCGCCACGCGCGCCTGCCGGTAGCGCTCCAGGTGACTCAGGGCCGCTTGATAGGCAGGCTGCGGCTGGGCCGGCGTGTAGGGCGGCTCCACGGGGGACATGCCGGGGATAGGCTCGCCGAAGGTCAGGCGGGCCAGGGCGTGGGGCGGGCTGGACATCGGTAGGGTCATGCCCGCCCCGCACCGTGGGCCCCTGGCGCCCAGCGGTGTCGGTGCTCCCCGCCTTCAGTGCAGGGTGGCGGGCGGCAGCAAGAAGCGCAGGCAGTGGACGTAGAGCAGCAGCTCCGCGTCGGACTGGGCCGACGCGATCAGTGGGCCCAGGTGGCTGAGCTGATGCGCGGTCCACGCGTCCACCTGCTCGATGTCGTGGCTGAGCCGCTCCAGATAATGAATGCGCGCCGGCAACAACTCAGTGCTGATACGTCACCCCCGGTGCCCGGCGGCGTGCGGGCGCCGGGGCCTGCGCGGCCTGCCGGGCATGTTCGCGGGCCTGGGCCCACGGCTCGCCCTGGGCTTCGAAGTGCATCTGGAGCAGCGACTCCCGGACCCGCGCCTGCGCCTCTTCGCGCCCATCGGCGTGCTGCGCCGCCTTGTACGGATTCTTCATGCCCGCCCAGCACCCGAACGGCGCCCTCTCCGTTCGGGTGTCGTTCTGCCCGCCAGCAAGAAAGGGCACCCTGCAGATGCAGGGTGCCCCAAGTGAGACGCTTGTGGTCAGCGGCTGGCCAGCAGAAGCGCGCGTTCCACCTCCAGGTACACCGCCGTCCGTGACCGGCTGGCGTCCTGCGGATCGGGGTACTGCTCGCTCATGACCGCACCTTTGACGATCAGGCCTGACCCTTTGCCCAACCCGTCCAGGGGGACGGCCGCGCCCCGCCAGCCCTTCACGTCGAAATAGCCCGGGCGGGCGTCACGACCTGGGCGGGCCGTCGTCACGCCGAGGGTGGCCCGGACCAGTAGGCCACTGGCGGTCTCGCGCCGCGCCGCGTCGCGGGTCAGGTTGCCGCTCAGCTCGGCCTGGTTGACACCCCCCTTCAGCCGAAAGCCATTCTCCAGGGCGTCGACCGCCCACGGCACCTCGGCAACCTCCAGCTGGTCCAGCTTGACCCGGGTGGTGCTGCCCTTGCGCCCGTCCTCCGCCTTGTCGAACGACGAGTAATCCAGGCAGCCTGGGGCGTAGAGCACGGTCCCCGGTGAGTAGCGGCGGTTGTTGAGCACCTCGGCCAGGCGGCCCAGCGCGAAGGTCCGCAGGTACCAGGGCTTCATGCGCAGCTGGCCCCGTTCGTCGTGGACCTGCCGCTCACCGGCGAGCGTGCATTCGAACAGGCTGGTGCCCGTGCCAGTGACCTGGAAGCTGGGCGGACGCACCAGTGCCCCGACCAGGGATACGTGATTGGTGTTGTGCATAAGGCCTCCTGGGTCGCCCGTGACGGCGGGCGGGGTCTCTTCAGGGCATGGGGGGCGCGCTTACTTCGACGCGACGATGATCGGCAGGTCGTTGCCCATTGGGCGAACACTGGCGCCAGAGACGGCGGCCGCCGCGGCGAGTTGACTGGGCGTGAGGTCGGGACTGGCCACGATGATGGGGAGGTCATTGCCCGCCTGGGCAACGGAAGAGGACAGGATCAGCAGCAGGGGCAGGTGATGGCGCATAGAACGGCTCCTTTTGACCGTGTGGTCAGCGCAAGGCGAGACGGAATTGAGGGCGCCGGGGGCGGCCGTGATGGCGCCTGCCGGCGTGCCTCGCCTGCGTGCCGGCCCTGCACCCGCAGGTGGGGTGCCTGCGGGTGTCCGTTTTCCCGGCCCTACGCCGCGCCGTGCAGCGGGGTGGTGCGGGCCCGCGTGGCCGCCCGGCCCACCGCCCCGCGCAGCTCCGCCGACAAGATGGCCATCAGGGCTTCTTCGCTGCCGAGCAGGGCCGGGGCTTCAAAGGCCTCGGCCTCCGCCGCTGGCCGCCCCGCCTCCTCTTCCAGGACGTGATCCGGAATGCGGTCCTCGTCGTACGCCACAGCGGTCAGCAAGACCGGTTCAGGCGCCGTGGCGGCTGACAGGACGGGTCCAGGCGCAGCGGCATAGACCCCCGTCTGAACCTCGTCGACTTCCAGGACATGATCCGGAATGCAGTCCTCGTCGTACGCCAGCGCGGCCGGCAGGGCAGGTCCAGGCACAGCGGCGCCCGGCACCCCGCCCGCCTCCACGGCGGCGCCGAAGTCCAGACAAAACACGGGCGGCGCTTCCTGAACCGCACGGGCGGGCGTGGCACGGGCAGGTGGGGCCCGCCGAGAAGCGTCGTACGCTGCACCTGCGACTGGGTCAGCGGGGCGGTAGCGCACCGGCAAGCCCGCTTTCTCCGCCTGGCGCCGCGCCCGTTCCTGCGCTGGGTCACGGCCGCAGGCCAGGTCATGGGCCGCCTGGTAGGGCAGAGCGCTCAGCACGTCCGGCCGGGGCAGGGTGGGCGGCGGGCGACGCTGGAAGAGGGCACGCAGGTTCATAGGCCCGCCCAGCACCCCCGGCCCCCAGGGGGCCAGGGTGACGTTCCTCCTGGCTTAGCCGCGCGCCGCGAGGATGAGGGTGTCCCGGGCGCGGGTGTGCGCCACGAAGCAGACCGCCCGCTCCTCGCGCTCGTCGCCGCCCGTGCCCATCAGCGCTTCCGGGTGGAGGATGATCACGCGCCGGGCCTCGAGCCCTTTGCTCTTGTGGACCGTGCACAGCCGCACGGCGCCGTCGGCCCGGTTCATCAGGCTCTTGGCCAGCGCCACCACTTCGGCGGCCGTCGCGGCGCGCCCGGCCCGCTCGGCGTCCTGCGCCGCCCGGACCGCCAGGGCCGCGCAGCAGGCCAGCTGGTCCGTGTCCCGCTCGACCGCCCGGCGCAGGTGGGCGCCGCCCAGACCGGTCCGGGCGTGGGCGCGCATCAGGTGCTCGCCGCGGGCCGTCAGCCGCTCTTCAATGTCCGCGACCTGGAAGGGCACCCGGAAGGCGTCGGTCAGGTGCCGGCCCAGCTCCTTGTCCAGGTCATGCCCCAGCATCTTGACGGCCTGCCCCGTTTCGGCCAGCCGCAGCGCCAGCTGCACCAGGGGGCCGTTCGACCGGCACACAATCAGGTCGCCCGGCTGCGTGAGGCCAGGCACCTCGTCTTCCGTCACCCGCTGCACCTCACCCTCGGCCGCGCTGTCCGGGGCCTGGATGTGGTCGGAGAACTGCCGGGCCAGGGCGACGTGCCGCTTGGGGCAGCGCCACGTGAACGTCAGGCGCAGCCGCCGGGCCCCGAAGAGGGCTTCGGCGCGCTCCAGCCCCTGGACGTCGGCGCCGGAAAAGCCGTAGATGGCCTGCTCGGAATCGCCCACCAGAATGACCCGCCCCGTCTCGCCGGCCAGGTGCTTGACCAGCCGGTGCTGCAGGCGCGTCAGGTCCTGCGCCTCGTCGATCAGCTGGACCCCCAGGCTGCCGGCGCCACACTTCAACTTGATCGGCAGGTACAGCATGTCGGTGTAATCGATCTGGCCCTTGTCCCGGTAGGCCTGCAGGGCGCTCGCCTGCACCGTCCGAATGGCCGCCGGCGCGTCGAAGCCGTCTGGAAAACTCAGGCCGTGCGCGCTGATGAGGGCCGGCAGTTCGTCCGGCGCCGCCAGGTGGATCAGGGTCAACTCCAGCAGCCGGGTGAGGTTGCGCAGCACCTTCGGTTCGCCCAGCCCCAGCCCGGCCAGGTACGCCTGCGCCAGGTTGCGCCGCTTGTGGGGCACGAGGTCAATGCGGCCCCGGTGGGCTTCCAGCAGGCTGCGCCCGTGGGCGTGGAGCGTGGAGCAGATCACGTCTTCGGGCATGACCTCCCGGATCTCCTCCGAGATGCTGCCGTTGAAGGCGAAGGCCCCGACCGGCCGCCGCCGGGGCAGCACCACCGCCATGGTCTTGAGCAGCGTGCTCTTGCCACTGCCCGCCGTGCTCTCCACCACCAGGTTGTCGCCCGTGGTCATCACGGCGTTCATGACGGCGAGCTGCTCGGGCGTAAACCGGGCGAACGCCGACTGCACCTGCAGCCGGGTGGGCAGGGGCAAACGGGCCAGCAGCGTCTCGGCCAGGGGCGAGAGGGACAAGGGTGCCGTCATGCCCGCCCAGCACCCCGGCGAGCGCCGCGCGCCAGCGCGGGCCGGGGTGACGTCACGCCCACAACGCACCGGGCCCCCGACCAAGCTTCAGTCGGGGGCCCGGTGCGGGGGCAGCGCTCAGGGGGTGACGCCGATGGTGTCGTTGCCCTCCAGGCGAACAGGGTGCCCGCCGGGCGCCACGATGGGCTGAATGATGATGATGTCATTCCCCATCGTGACGATCTGTTTGTTGGGGGCGTGGGCCGAGGCGAACGAGGCGGACAGGACGAGCAGCAGAGGCAGCAGCTTCATGACCGCGAGGGTATATGTGCAAGTCTAAGAACTATGAGTGTCTTTACGCGGACAGCCGATCCAGGTGAAGTTGGCCAAACACTTTGTCGACGGCCTGCCGGAACGCCTGGGTCAACTGGGTGGGAAACGCCTGGGTGCGGCTGAGCAGCAGCGTGCCACTGGCGGCGGCCAGCGCCAGCGGCTGACCGCTCATCTGGCCCAGCGGCCGGCAGCGCAGCTGGGTCTCGGCCCGGCGCGCCGCCTCCCGCGCACCCGCTGGCAGGGGCGCCGCCGGATTGAAGTCCGCCGGGTCCAGGCCCAACCGGATGGCCTCAGCCAGCCGCACCGCCTGAATCAGCATGTCGCGCTCGCGGTCTGACAGGCCTGCGGCCAGGGTCAGAACACCTGGCTGGACGGGGGCGCTGACCCCAGAGTGCGCGGCAGGGGCGGTCGCCTCGCTCACAGGAAACAGGGGAATGTTCATACCTCTCTGGCACCCGGCGTCACCGCAGGGTGATGAGCGCTCCAGGAACCTGGGCCGCGCACCCTGGGTGCCGGCCCGCCTGCGGGCCGCGCCGCTGCCGGTCAGGTCCCCAGAACAACAGGCGGCCAATTGCTCAGCCGCCTGCTTCAGAGTCTCAGCGTTCCTGGAAGACGTGCCGGGTTTGCCGCCAGTGGCCAGCGGCAGCCCAGACCGCCCCTGGCACCACCCACCAGAGGTGGTGAACCGCCGTGGCCGTGACTTCGCAAAAGCCGGCGTGACCCCTGGCCCTGACGGTGACGATGACGGCGCGTCCACCGCGCCGCCCCTGACTGATTCGGATGCTGATCATGCCCGCCAGAGACCGCGCCGGGTGGGGTGCCTGGCGCGGTGCCGTTCCTCCTGCGTGACCGGGCGGCATACCAGCACAGTACCCCCAGCGCTGGGCGGCCGGGGGCGAACATGTGGCGTGAATTGTGGAGCCTCGGGCGCGCGGCGTCGTTTGGCGGTTCAGGGCGCGCAGCCTGGGCTGCCCCTCCCGGTCCCCCAGCGCTGGAAGGCTGGGGGTGACCCTGGCCGTGAAATGCCCCCCTTGCCCCTGGGCGGAGGTCGGCGGCCCCTCAAAAAAAAGAGGCCCACGAAGGGCCCCTGCTCCGCCCTGAGGGCGGCGGTCAATCTGCGGCTCGGCGGCGTGCGGGCGTGGTGCTCGCGCCCAGGGCTCGGCCGGCCTGCACCCCTGGCGCCTGGTCCAGGGGTGACGCTTCATCTCCCGTGCGGCGCTTGGACCGGCCGCACCGGGGAGAGGGGGTCAGCGGCGGGCGTGCAGGGCCGCTCGCTTCACGCGGCTGGCGTCCAGCGCCACCAGGATCGCGCCACTTGAAATCAGGGTCACCAGCAGCCAGATGAGTACGGTCGTCATGCCTGCCATGCACCCGCCGCGCCCCTCAGCGGCGGGTGACGGTTCTCCCCTGGACGCGGCGCGGGAAGGGGCCCGCACCCCATGACGAAACGGGCAGGCCAGTGACGGCCTGCCCGTTCCCTCTTCCGCGACTTCCTGGCACCCTCTCGTCACCCGGCCCCGCCCGCTGCGGTTGCCGTGCCTGACTCGGTGAGCGCGAGGTGGAGGCATCGGCCCTTTCCGGCCGGTGTGCGGCGCGTCTCCACCCAGCGTGCTGCCCGGGCACCTGACGCGGCCGCGGCGGGTGACGCTCCTTCCCCTCACCCCACAAAAAAAAGAGAGGCGCGGGGCCTCTCTTCGGGTGGAGCACGGAGCTTAGAACGGCAGGTCTTCTTCGTTAGGTGGGAAGTCATTCCCCTGGTCAATGTCGAGCCCGCCCGACCGTGCTGGGGCGCGCTGGGCACCGCCACTCGCGGCGGCCACCGGTTGACGCGGTGGCTGCGCCGCAGGGGCCGGGCGGGAGGAGGCCCGCTCACCGCCGGTCCGCTCACCCCCCTTGAGCAGGATGACCGAGGTCGCCGTGATCTTCGTGTCCTTGCGCTTGTTCCCGTCGCGGTCGGTCCAGGTCGACGACTGCGGCATGCCCTCCACGTACACCGGCTGCCCCTTCTTCGGCTCCTGCTTGACGAAGGCCTCCGCCGCCTCTCGCCACAGCACCACCTCGAAGTAGTGCACCTTCTCCTGCGCCTGGCCGTGGCCGTCCGTCCACTTCTCGTTCACCGCCAGGCTGAGGTCCATGACGGCCTCGCCTGCGGGGGTGTAGCGCAGCTCCGGATCGCGGGTCAGGTTGCCGCCCAGGGCCACCAGGGCCGAGCCGCCCTGAAGGCGCACGCCGCCCCCCGCATCCTCAACCCGCCCGAACTCGCCCGCCAGTTCTTCCACACGCAGCGCCTTGCCCAGGACCCGCGCGCGCTTCCCTTCGGCCGTCTCCCACCGCTCCTGCACCAGGTTCCCGACCACCAGGACGGGCAGCCCGGCCACCAGGCGCTCAGCCAGGGCTTCAGCGGCTTTGCCCAGACTGGTGATGGGCAGGTAGAAGGGCACGGTCTTGAGCTCCCCCTGGCGCAGTTCCTGGCGCTCGCCCGACACGGTGTAGTCCAGGACGGCGGTGCCGGAGGGGGTGTAGCGGAGGTCGGGGGTCCGGGTGATGGCGCCGATCACGGTCAACTGGTTCATTCCACGCATGTTGGTCTCCTGGGGGCAGCCCACTTGGTCTCAGTGTCTCTGAGGGTCGAGGCTGTCTTGTCCGCCCTGTACCCCCGGCGCTTCCTCCGGGGGTGTTGTTCCGCTCCCTGACCTCCAGTGGCGAACACCACCGGGCCGGGTGACGGGGACCTCTTCAGGGTGCTGGGCGGGTGGGTTTGGCCACCAAGCGCGCGGGGGGTGAAGACGGCTGGCGCGGGGGCTCTGGGGGAGCCGGCGTGCAGCGGGGGGTGTGCGGCCCGTTGGGGGGCGAGGCAGACAGGACGGGAAGGGTGCGTGGCCCCTTAGAGCATTAAGAAAACAGACGTTCCCCTTATTCGACAGGGGGGTCAGGAGGCTCGTTTCGCCCGCTACTGCTGTTCCCGCAGCGCCTCTCCAGCGCCAGTGCCCTTATCCGACAGGGGGTCTTGAGCGGGCTTCCGGCCCTCGGCCTGGCCCCAAAGGCCCTGCACCCACCCCAGTCCGGCGGCCTGCACGCCTCGTACAAGAGGGGCCAGCGCTGCCCGCTGACCCCCCTCCTGTTTGACCGCTCCCTGCCCGCTCAGCGCCACCACTGGGCCAGGTCCACCCGCTGGGTCAGCCAGGAGGCCACCGTGGCCTGACGCCGCTCGGAGACCACCCCCCAGACGAGGCCCTGGAAGTGCTGACGGAAGCTGTCGCGCTTCTCTTCCACCACACGGCGCACGTAAGACCCCGTATCGAATTCCACCGCCACGCGCCCTCCATCCGCCCGCTGCCAGATCGCGTCCGGTTCCTCGGCCCGGCGCCGGACAGTCCCCCGGCTTGGGCGCACCACCTCGCACGCACTGGGGGGCACGCCGTACTGGTGGCGCAGCTCGCCGGCACCGGCCCGGTGAGCCAGGTGCGGCACCTCGGCCTGGCCCAGCGCGCGGCTCGCCAGCAGAAAGCGCACGGGCACTTCCAGGTTGGGCCGCATGTGCACCGGGCGGGCCAAATCCTGCACGAACGGCACCGCTGGCAGGTCTTCGGCCTCCAGTTTGAAGTGCCGCTTGAGCTGGCCTTCGGTCATCACGCCGTCACACGCCAGGGCCTCGTGGGCCCGCTCGATGCGGTCTTGGCGGACCAGCTGCAAAATCTCCAGTGTCAGGTCCGGGACGCCGGCCCCTTTCAGTTCCGCCGCTTGAACAGCGGTGATGGCTGGCCCCTGAAGAGGCGGCTCTTCCCACAGGTCGCCCACCTCCTCACCGGTCCACACGCGCTGCCCCGGTTGACCCGGTTCAGTCTGCGGCAGGCAGTGGATGAAGCGGAGGTTGGCACGGTGCTGTTCGGCCGCCTGACGGCCCCGGACGGCACTCGGGCTGAGGATCACCAGGTCATGCTGCGTGGCGGCCAGCGTGCTGCGAAACCGCTGGGCCAAGCGGTGGATGGCTTCGGAGGTGATGCCGCCGCTGGACAGCCGGGCCACCACGTACGCGTCCCGCTGGCCGGTCTGTACCCGTGGGAAGCGCCGCAGCCCCCCGAAGCGCTCGGCACCCGTCCGGATGCCCGGCGCCAGGACCCGCCAGTCCAGCTGCGCCAGGCAGAGCCGTTCATAGGCCAGATCGACCGACCGGCTCAGGCTACGGGGCGTGAAGTCGTCGTCGGGAATGGCGCGCAGACCCAGTGAAGTCAAGACGATCAACTCGCCCATGCCGGTGTACGTGATGTGAAGGAAGCCCCGGTCCATCAGGTCCGCCACGTCCTCGAACGCGGCCCGCGCTTCGTCAGGGGTCAGGCCGCCCAGGCGGTAGGTCAGGGCCAGCCCTTTGCGCTCGGCATGGGTGGCCGCCGGGCGGCTCAGACGGGGCATGGACGGCCCCAGTGATCTGAAGGGTTCAGCGGTCTCCAGCGGTCCGTCAGGGCTCCGGACTGAGCCTTGCCGCAGGCCCTCTGCCGCCGCCTGCAGGCCAGATCCCGAACGGGGGCAGTGTCAATCTGACGGAGCCGGAGAGGGCGGGGCAGCGCGGCTGGTGGGCGCAGGTCGGGCCGCCTGGTGGACTGGGCCTTCTGACAGCAACCAGGCGCTGGAGAGACGGGTTGATTCGGCCGCTTCAGACCCGCTCGGGAGAGGCGAATGACCGGTCGCTGGGCCAGGCCTGTCAGCTCTGGGCAGGCGGGTGCCGGCGGAGTCTGGGGGGCGCTACGGAAGGGCGCTTCACGGCGCTGCTGGGGCCTTCTCAGATTCAGTGTCGGGGCCCGTGATGGCGCGCGGGGCATTGGGCAGCGTGCAGGGCCGTCACTGGCGTGCGTCCTTATCGTTCAGGGGACCGTTGGTCATCGCAGGTTCTCCAAAAAGGGCCAGCGCCAAAGGACGCTGGCCCTGCCGTGGTGGGCCGCACCAGTCAAGACGCGGCGCGGCCTGCTTTCTGTTTCTCGGCCTTGGGCTGTTGCAGCCGGCCTCTGCGAATCTCCAGCAGGGTTTTGAAATCATCTTCACCACTGGCGAGGCGGGCCAAGGAGGTTTCGACCCGGCCGGTCACCCTGAGCACCGCGAGGCGGGACGCCCGCCGCTCCTGCGCCAACCAGCCCTGGAAACCGTCATCCGGAAGCACGATCTCGTCTTCCACTTTGCGCACGGCCCGCTTGCCCTGGGCCGTCACGACCTCCACTTCAAACGTCAGGTTGCTGGGTGCAGAGACGGCCTTCACGGTGCCGCGCTTGATGGCGTCGTGGTACTTCTCCAGCACGAGGTGCAGCTCCTCGGGGGGAATACCTTTGAGCAGGGCACTGAGCAGCTGAAACCGGGGCGCCGCTTCTGGTGGAGCGGCCGCAGGTTGGCCCCGGCGCCCCGCCGTACTGGTTCCGGGCGCCGCTGGGCCAGGCGCGGCCGGGGGGCTTTTCGGCGCTGGGCTGGGGGGTGTGGGCTCGGCCTCTGGGGCGGGTGTGGCGCTGGGGTCAGCCGGGTCTTGGGGGGTCTTATCAGGCTGTTGACTCATCGTGGTCCTCCGCTCGGGATCCTGACGGCGCGAGGGTCGGAAGGCACGGAACATGGGCCAAACCGGGAGGGGGTTGGCCCATTGCTGCGGGTCTGTTCAGGGGCGATGTGAGGTCAGCTGGCCGCCAGCAGCTGCGGCAGGGGTGGTGCCCATTGACCGACCTGAAGGCCGTCCGGGTCTTCGCCCGCCAGCATGGCGTCCACCGCTTGATTCACGTTCTCGTACACCATGTATTTCCCCTTGCCACGCACCTCGATGGCCAGGCTGAAACAGGCCGCGCTGCGCCGCTTGGGTTCGCCGGTGCGCTCGTCGATGGTGATGCCCAGGAGGGGCAACAGCGGCGGATTTTCCATGACGTCCAGAAGCACCTTGCCGTGCATGGTGGCGATCACCCGCAGGCCGTTTTTCGAGGCGGACACCAGCAGGGGCACGTCGCCGTTGTAGCCCACCTCGTCCATCAGAATCTCTTCGGGACCGTGATTACGAATCACCCGCCGCAGCTTCGGGGCCTGCTGATCAGGATCACCGACTCTGGCCCGGCGCATGCGGCGCAGCAGGGGGTGGGGCACGTCGCCGTCCCCGGTGATTTCGTTGCTGCTGTCAATGACCCACAGGCCCCGGTTCAGGGTTTCGGCGCGGATGCGGGCGATGTCCCGCAGCAGCGTGGTCTTGCCGACGGCCGGCGGGCCAATCACGGCGATCCCGTGGGCCGCCGTGATGTACGGCCGCAGAATCTCGGCCGCGCCCTGAATCACGCGCGCCACCCGAATGGTGATGTTGGACAGCAGATCCTCACCGTCAAACTCGGCCGACACCCGGTGCAGGGTGCCCGGCAGCCCGAGGCGGCCATCTTCCCGGAACTTCCCGCCAATCCGGTTTTCCACGTACTTCAAATCCCGCAGGCTGATGGTCCGCGGGTACTCGATCCGCAGGCCGTCCATCTTGATCGAGAGGTGCTGCTCAAGGTCCAGGGTGATCTCCTCGACCAGGTGAATGCGGGGCTCGACCAGCTCCCGAATGTCGCCGGGCAGGATGGCCAGCGCGGCCTGGTACTCGGAGGGGGAGGTGACGTCTTTGACAAACATAAGGCGCTCCTGGAGGGGGGAGAGGAGAGGGGTGGACGCGCACGGCAGCAGGCACTAGAAGGCTCAGGCGGCACAGATGAACAGGGCCTGGGGCGGGCGCGGCGGCCCACACCAGGCCCACACCCGAGCCCTGAGGATGCACGGAGCAGCGGGCGGCCAAGGGCTACCGCACGGTGGCGGCGCGGAACACCAGCAGGTCACTCCTGACCTGGGGTTCAGGAGGGGCTGGGCGGGTGCGGACAGTCGCCGGACCACGGGCCGCCAGGGCCACGGGCGCTGGGGCGGTGCGGGACGCGGCGAGGGGCGAGGTGGGGGCCGTGGCCTGCGGGGTTGGGCGGACCGGAGCGGGTGAGACCACGGGGCGCACCGTGGCCAGGACCGGGGCAGCAAGGCGGCGGTGCTGACCCACCAGGGCGGCGTAGGTCGTAAGGACCTTGCGCACGTAGGCCTGCGTCTCGGCGTAGGGCGGCACCCGGCCAAAGCGGCGCACGGCCCCTGGGCCCGCGTTGTAGGCGGCCAGGGCCAGGGGCCAGTTGGCGAAGGTGGTCCACTGCTGCCGGAGGTACTTGGCGGCGCCCCAGAGGTTCTCCTGCGGCACGTACGGATTGACGCCCAGAGTGCGCGCCGTGGCAGGCATCAGCTGGCCGTAACCAATAGCGCCTGCGGGGCTGAGGGCCTGGGCGCAGAAGCCCGATTCGTGCACGACCAGGGCCGTGAGGAGGAAGGGGGGAAGGCCGTGGGCGGCGGCGGTGCGTTCCACGAGCTGGCGGGTGCCCAGGTCAGCCGCGCAGCCGGCGGAGGCGGCGCCGGTCCCGGCCAGCAGGAAGGTCAGAACGGCCCGGCGCATCAAGCGCCGACCTGGTCGGCTCGCCGCTCATCCGGCTCGGCTGGTCCCTCGGCCAGGGTGTCGAGCACCCGGGCAATCTTGACCAGTAAGCGCGTGCATCGTGCCCGCCTCCACACGGCTTGATCGGGGACGCCCTCCAATCAAGTTTCGCCAGCCAACAGGCATCGATGGCCAAATCAGCAGTGAATTCCCCTCTGCCGCGATCACGTTGCTTCATTTGACTACCGAGGTCAGGGCGGCGCGCAGTCTCCTTTATGACCTTCCGTGTCCACTCACTTCATCTTCAGATGGGCTTAGGAGATTAATGACTGAAGTGCCGACAGCCTGTGCCAACGCGTCCAAAATATCAATGCCTACGTTCCGTTTCCCGCGCTCAATCTGGGAGATATACGACCAGTCCATTTGACTGGCCTGCGCCACATCAAAGATT